>JBAXNX010000007.1:0-18866 GCA_037133575.1 Chloroflexota bacterium | reverse complement strand
CGCCCACCCTGTGAGGGGCTTCGCCCCTCGACCCCATCGGGGGCTCTGCCCCCTGAACCCCCGATCGGAGGGGGCTCGTGGCGATCTCGCGCGATCGAACCGGCTCGTGCTTGGCAGTTCGGCCGACTGGTTGTGCCGCCAGCGATGCGGCAGGGCGCAGGAACGGCGGGAGCGGGTACTGTTCGGGACTCGGAGGTGTCGTGGCTGAGGCAGCGTTAGTCCCGGAGTTGATTGTGTCGGATATCGAGGCGAGCACTCGCTTCTATGTGGATGTGCTCGGGTTTGGGGTGCGGTACGAGCGAGTTGAGGAGCGCTTCGTGTACCTCGAGCGCGAGGGGGCGGAGCTGATGCTGGAGCAGCCGACTGGGCGGTCGTTCCTTGATGGGGAGCTGGAGCAGCCGTACGGGCGGGGGATGAACCTCCAGATCGCGGTGGCAGACGCGCGGGCGCTGTACGAGCGGGTGCAGGCCTCGGGGGCTTCGGTGCTGGTTCCGATCGAGGAGCGCTGGTACCAGCGGAACACGGAATTGCTGGGTGTACGGCAGTTCGTGGTGCGGGATCCGGACGGCTACCTGCTGCGATTCGCGGAGGACTTCGAAACAAAACCGGCGTAACGCTTGCGGCCTCGGGCTTTGGCCCTGATCCTCGATCTACTGTGATGACCCTTACCGACATCTCAATGCGCTTCGGCGGGCAGACGCTGTACGAGGATGTCTCGTGGCAGCTGCGTCCGGACGGCCATTATGGGCTGGTCGGGGCCAACGGCTCCGGGAAGTCCACGCTGCTCAAAATCATGACCGCCGAGCTGGCGGCCTCGACGGGGTCGGTGGGGCTGCTCGGTGGGCTGCGGATCGGGACGCTTGGTCAGGACCAGTTCACGTTCGACGAGGCGCGACTGATCGATGTCGTCGTGATGGGGCGGGCGCAGCTCTGGGCGGCGATGGACGAGCGCAGTACGCTGCTGGCGCAGGTCGACGGGCACGCGGACGCGAAGGCCGGCGAACGGCTCGCGGAGTTGGAGCTCGAGGTCGCCTCGCTCGGTGGCTACCAGGCTGAGGCGCAGGCCGCCGAGCTGCTGGTCGGCCTCGGGATCCCGCACTCGTGGCACACACGCCCGATGCGCGAGCTGTCCGGTGGCTTCCGCCTGCGGGTGCTGCTCGCGCAGACGCTGTTCGGGGAGCCGGAACTGTTGCTGCTGGACGAGCCGACCAACCACCTCGACATTGCGTCGATTCGCTGGCTGGAGGCATACCTGCGCGCGTTCCGCGGCGCGTTCGTGGTGATCTCGCACGACCGTCACTTCCTGAACTCGGTGTGCGACTCGATCGCCGACGTCGACTACCAGGAGCTGCGCGTCTATCCCGGCAACTACGACGCGTTCGAGGCGGCGAAGGCGCTGGCGATGACGCAGCGCGAGGCCGAGATTTCGCGCACCGAGCAAAAGATCGAGGAGATGCAGAAGTTCATCGACCGCTTCGGTTCGAAGGCGACGAAGGCGCGCCAGGCGAACGCTCGCAAGAAGCAGGTCGAGAAGATGGAGCTGCCCGAGATCAAGCGCACGTCGCGCAAGCATCCGGGGTTCGCGTTCGACCAGCGCCGGCCCTCCGGTCGCGAGGCGCTGAGCGTGAAGCAGGTCAGCAAGGCATACGGCGAGACTCGCGTGCTGCAGAACGTCTCGCTCACCGTTGAGCGCGGCGAGCATGTCGCGATCGTCGGACCGAACGGCGTGGGCAAGTCCACGCTGCTGCGAATGATCGCGGACGTGCTGGAGCGCGACGAAGGCACCATCGACTACGGACACGAGATCCAGGCCGGCTTCTTCGCGCAGGACCATCACGAGCAACTCGAAGGCCGCGAGACCGCGTACGAGTGGCTGTGTGGCGCCGGTGGGTCCTCAGACATTCCGACGGTACGCGGCATGCTCGGGCGCGTGCTGTTCACCGGCGACGAGGCGGACAAGCGCGTCGACGACCTCAGTGGTGGCGAGGCGGCGCGGTTGCTGCTTGCGTCGCTGATGATGCGCAAGCCGAACCTGATGCTGCTGGACGAGCCGACCAACCACCTCGACCTCGAGGGGCGCGAGGCGCTCGCGAACGCGCTGGCGAAGTACCCCGGCACGCTGCTGTTCGTGAGCCACGACCGCACGTTCGTGTCGACCGTCGGTACGCGCGTGCTCGCGATCTCGCCCGAGGGCGTCGAGGACTTCGGCGGTGGGTACGAGGAGTACCTGCGCATGACGGGCGCGGACTACCTCGACGCAGCCGCAGCGCAGAAGGATCGGCGAGCGGCTGCGAAGACGGCAGTCACCGAGCCGGCGACGTACGAGGATCGCAAGGACTCGCGGCGCAACCTCGCGGCGCTGAAGCGCACCGTCGAGAAGCTCGAGGCCGAAGTCGGGAAGCTCGAGAAGGAGCTGGCACAGCTCGAAGCCTCGTTTGCGCAGCCGGACTACTTCATGAAGGCCGGCCGAGGCCAGCTCGAGAAGGACTCGATGCGCCGCGACCAGGTGCAGAAGCGGCTCGCCGAGGCGATCACCGAGTGGGAAGCGGGCGCGGCAGAGCTCGAGGTCGTCGCTCCCGCCTAGGCGCGTTCCGCGCTTCTGCCCAGCCTTTTGTAGCGTCAGCGGGAGATCGTGAGCGGGGGAGCCCCTGCTCAGGTCCAATGCTGCTATTTCTCCCGTAATCGTTCATGCGGCGCTTCCGAATCGTTCGGATCAGCCGTAGTATTACTCATAGACTCTCTCGTTTACGGAAAGATAATTGATATGCCTGCGAATAACTCGGCTTCGCTGAAGCCTTCGTGGAGCGATCCCCGCTGGTTGCCGCTGGTGGTGACCACGGTCGGGTCGTTCATGTCGATCCTCGACACGACGATCGTGAACATCGCGCTGCCGAGCGTGCTGAAGGACTTCCACGCCAATCTCGAGCTGGGGCAACTGGTGGTGACGTCGTACCTGATGGCGTTGGCGGTGGTGATCCCGCTCAGTGGCTTCCTCGGCGAACGAGTCGGGATGAAGCGCCTCTACATGATCACGCTGGCCTTCTTCACGTTTGGCTCGCTGCTGTGCGGGTTCGCGTGGGACGTGAACAGCCTCGTGGCGTTCCGCGTGATCCAGGGCATCGGTGGCGGCATGTTGTAGCCGCTGGGCATGGCGTTGGTGTTCACGATGATCACGCCTCTCGAACGCCCGTACTTCATGGCGCTGCTCGGCATCCCGGTGCTGATCGCGCCGATCGTCGGTCCGTCGCTCGGTGGCTACCTCGTCGAGTATTCCAGCTGGCGCATGATCTTCTACATCAACGTACCGATCGGCCTGATCGACATCTTCCTGGCGGCGTGGCTGCTGAAGGAGACGCCGATCCGGCAGCTCACGAGGCTCGACACGCGCGGGTTCATCTTCTCGGTGATCGCGTTCCCCTGTTTGATCCTGGGGCTGACCCGAGGCTCCGACATTGGCTGGACCTCGCCGACGGTGCTCGCACTGCTCGGTGTCGGTGTGGTGGCGTTCACGCTGTTCGTGCGCGCCGAGCTCCGACACCACGACCCGATGCTCCAGGTGGGCCTGTTCAAGGACAAGATGTTTGCGCTGGCGTCGTGCACGCAGTGGATCGGGTTCTTCTAGCTCTTCGGCCTGAACTTCATCCTGCCGATCTATCTGCAGACCGCGCACGGGTGGGGCGCTGCAGAGACTGGCCTCGCGCTGCTGCCGATGGGCGTCGTCGCATTCATCACCATGAATCTCGCGGGGCGCATGTATAACCGCGTTGGCCCGCGCCCGCTGGCGATGAGTGGCCTCGCGGTGCTCGCATTGACGACGTTCCTGTGGAGCGTGGTGGACGAGCACACGAGCATCGCGGCGATCATGGTGCTGGTTGGCGGGCGCGGACTCGCGCTCGGACTGTTCTCGCAGACGGAGCAGGCATGATGGTCGTGCTCGACGGCTGGTTCAGGGATCGGCGCCGGGTGCCGATGATCCTGTCGTGCCGCTGACGAACTTCTCTGAGCTCGATCTGCCGCCACTGCCCGCCTCGCAGGTGCGACTGCTGCAACTTCTGCCGAAGGCGGATGTGGAGCTGGCGGAGCTTGTCTCGATCGTCGAGACCGATCCGGCGCTCACCGTGGCCGTGCTCCGCGCGGCGAACTCGGCGGTGTCGTCGCCGGTGCGGCGCATCGGGACGGCGCGGGCCGCGGTGATCCGCCTCGGTGCGCTGGCGACGCGGCGACTGCTCGGCGGGTACGTGGTGTCGAGCGGGTTCGAAGTGCCGGCCGCGAGCGCGATCGACCTGGACGAATACTGGCGACACTCACTCGCGACGGCGCTGCTCGCAGACGCGATCGCGATCAAGGACGGCGGGCGCACCGAGGCGTTCACGGCGGGGCTGCTGCACGACGTGGGCTGCCTCGCGATGGCCGTCGCGGAGCCGGAGCGGTACTCACGCGTGGTGCAGCTGACTCGACGTGGCGTCAGCGAGCAGGAGGCCGAGCGCACGATGTTCGGCTACGACCACGCCTACTACGGCGAGCGACTGGCCGAGCGCTGGGACCTGCCGACGCTAGTGATCGATGCGATCGCGGACTCGCGGCGTGGGCGCGCCAACGAGGTCGCCCACGCGACGATGCGTGCGCGCGGCATTGCGCAGCGCATTGGCATCGGCGACGGACGTGGCAAGCAGCCTGGCCAGCTCGGGCTCGAGCCGGCTGACCACTCGGTGATTCGAGTCGTGCGCGGCGTCGAGGGGTTGTTCTCGCAGATCGCATCGTTCCGCGACGGGATGAGCGAGAAGGCGATGCAGTTCGGCGCGTCGGGGTTCGTGACGATCCCCGTCTAGGACTCGTTAACGAGCAGCCTCGAACGCTACGAGCTGGGGCCGGTCGAGGTGGCGACCTCGGGCGTCTCGGGGTCGGGGACCTTGCGACGCTTCGGTAGCGGCTCGGGCACGAAGAACCACATCACGCCTGCGCCGATGAAGCCGACCACGCCGGTCGCAACTGAGCCCGCACCGAGGGACGCGACGGCGGTGATACCGCTGAGCATCAGCGGACCGCCGAGCTGCCCGATGTCACTCATCAGCCGCCACACACCGAGGAACTCGGCGCGATTGCGCTGCGGCGAGAAGTCCGCACCGAGCGTCATCACGATGCCCGCGCCCATGCCGTTGCCGAAGCCGGTGAGCACCGCGACGGCGACGAACAGCGGGAACGTCGTCGCGGCTGGGATCAGCACGAGCCCGATCGCGATGACGATCAGGCAGGGGATGCCGACCCACTTGCGGCCCCAGCGGTCCATCACGGTGCCGGTCGGGTAGAAGAGCACCATGTCCATGGTGTTGGAGGCGCTGAATACCGCGCCGACGGACGTCGCGTTCAGGCCGATGGCGTCACCCCACAGCGGGATGATCGTTTGGCGCGTCGCGCGCAGGACGCTGAGACAGATCGTGGCGACGCCGGCTGTTGCGAAGGTGCGACGGTGCTCGACCATGATGCCGATGAAGCGCTCGTGCACCGCGCCGTGGCCGGCGGCGTCGCCCTTGTCGTCGCCGTCCTTCACGAGCATGAACATCAGCGCGCTCGCTGCGATGGCGAGCACCGCCTGCAGGAAGAACGAGGAGCCGAGGCCGAACTGCGCGCCGAGGTAGCCGCCGAGCAGCGGACCGATCGCGTTGCCGACGCGGTTGGTACCGCCGACGAGCGAGAGCGCTCGACCTCGGACTTCGGCGGGCGCCCTGTCGCTGACATAGGTGAGGCGAGCGAGCTGCCAGATCGACCATGAGAAGCCCATGATCAGCATCAGGAACGCGAAGACGATCGGTGATGGGCTGAATGCAGCGCCGACGGCGACGACCGCGAGCATCGCCGTGCCGACGACCATCGAGTAACGCTCGCCGATCGAGCCGACGAGGATGCCGGCCGGGATGTCGAAGATCATCATGCCGAGGCCGCGGATCGCGACGATCAGACTCGCGAGTGCGATCGATGCGCCGAGCGACTTCGCGTAGAGCGGCGTGAAGGGGATGACCGCGCCCTGACCGACGGCGAAGAGGAACGTCGGCAGATAGACCGACATTCCGAGGTCGCGGATGCGGAAGGGGGTGGGCTCGGTGGGGCTGGTCACCGAGGCATCCTACGCCGCAGTCTCACGTAACGGCAGAGTAGGTCTCGCAACTTTCGAGAAAAGACTCGCCCGCCGGACGGCGGGCGAGTTGTCATAAGCCTGAGGCGTGGACGAGGTCAGACAAGGTACTGGCGGAACCAGGCGAGGGTCTCGTTCCATGCCTGGGTGGCGACGTCTGCGTTGTAGCTCGTACCAGTGTTGTTGAAGAAGGCGTGGCTGGCGCCCGGCCAGATCTTGGTCTTGAAGGGGCGGCCCGATTGCTTGAGGGCTGTCTCGACGGATGGGGCCTGGGCGGACAGGCGCGTGTCGAGCTCGCCGTACATCGCGTAGACGGCGGCGGAGGTCTTGGCGAGCGTGCCGTTGTCCATCACGCGCTGGGCGGTGCCGTAGTACGGGACAGCGGCCTTGATGTCCTTGTTCGCGGAGGCGAGCTCGAACGCGTAACCGCCGCCGAAGCAGAAGCCGCTGACGCCGAGCGCCTTGCCCTGCGTCGCGGGGTGGCCCTTGAGGTATGAAACGCTGGCGTTGAGGTCGGCGACCAGATCGTCCGGGGCGGCGCGGCCGAGGAAGCCCGTGTTCACGGGGATGTCGGCGCCGGTGCCGCCGCCGCGCGAGACGAGGTCAACCGCGAGCGCGACGAAGCCTTCCTTCGCGTAGCGCCTCGCGACGTCTTGGATCGGCTCGATCATGCCGCGGTTCTCGTGGATCACGATGACGCCCGGCCAGGTGCCGGCACCCTTCGGCTTCGCGAGGTAGCCCTTCATCTGGGAGGCGGGGCCGGGGTACGTCACGTCGCCGCCCTCGATGGTCGGGTCGGCAGCGGCGACACCGGGGGTCGCGCCCGGGGCGGGCGTGCCGGTAGCGGTCGCCGCGCGCGCGGGCGTCGAGGTGCTGGGCGCAGCGCCCGAGGCGGATGCGGTCGCGGTGGGGCGCTTGGCGTCATCCTTCGCTGTGCCACAGCCGAGCGAGAACATCAGCGCGGCGGTGCCGGGGATGGTGCCGGTGATCAGCAGCACACGCCGCAGCATGTCTCGGCGGCTCATCTGCGACTCGAGGTAGTCCTCGGCGAACTCGGTGATCAGGTAGTCCTGGTGCGGGTTGAGGGCCGGCAACGTCATAGGTGTCTCTCCTCGAGGTACGGGGATTCGTCCAGACAGTACGGCGAGGAGCAAGGTGCGGATTAGGGTGACGTTTACGGAAGAGCGTCAGGCGTGAGCGTCTGGACAAACCAGTCGGCGAGCAAGGTGCGGACCTCCTCGCGGGACTGGCGGAGGCTGTGGCGCGCGCCATCGAGGAGCACGAGCCGCTTCGGCTCGCCAGCCATGCGGTAGAGCAGCCGCGAGCAGTCCGGTGAGAGGCGAATGTCGTCGAGGCCGTGGATCAGCAGCAGCGGGCGCGGGGCGAGCTCGACGACCGGCTGGGCGCCAGCGGTCTGGGCGGCAAGCGTGGCGACCGTGGTGACCTCGGGCGACTGCGCGGCGGCGGCGATTACGACGGCGCCGCCGTACGAGTGGCCGACGAGCCCGACGCGCTGGATGCCGTGCTCGCTCGCGAGGTATTCGAGGCCGGTGAGCACATCGAAGATGCCCTCGTCGACGCTGCCGGGCGCGATGCGTCCTCGGAAGTCCACGCGCAGGGAGGCGATGCCGTGTGCGGCGAGGTCCTCCGCGAGGTCGGGGTAGAGCGCGTCGGCGGGGCCATCAAGGCCGCCATCGGTGCCACCGACCGCGAGCAGCGCGCGCGTGGCACCCTCGACGGCGCGGTAGACGACGCGGATGCGCCCACGCGCACTATCGAGCCAGAACTCGCCGGGCCGAGGATCGTCGTTCGCGGGCATCACCATGTCGGCGAGCCTACACGCGCGAGCGCATGATGCGAAGCGCTGCCGGCGGGGCGAGTAGGCTCGCGACGCATGTTGGTCGGTGAGGGGAGTGCAGCGTGCCATTAGCGATTGCCATCGAACCACTCACGCCAGAGCGCCTGGCCGATTACCTGCGTTTCTTCGACACGCGGGCGTTCACTGACAACGCGGAGTGGGCGGGCTGCTTCTGCTACTACCCGCTGCACGATCCGCAGCTGACGGATTGGCAACGACGTACTGGCCCGGAGAATCGCGAGGCAGTCAGCGACTGCATTCTGCGTGGCGAGGCGCAGGGATACCTCGCGTACCTCGATGGCGAGGTGATCGGTTGGTGCAATGCAGGGCCAGGCGAGCTGTTCCCGATGCTTCGTGGCCGACGGTCGATGACGGACTCGACCGGCGTGATCGACTGCTTCGTCGTCGCGCCCGATTACCGCGGCCAGGGTATCGCCGCTGCGTTGTTGGACGCTGCGTGCGCCGGCTTGCGAGCGCAGGGACTCGGCGAGGTCGTGGCGAGGCCGAATCGAAACGCCGATAGCGCGGCCACGAACCACCTCGGCCCGCTGTCGATGTACCTCCACGCTGGTTTTGAGATCGTGGCCGAGCGCCCGGATGGGACGGTCCGCGTGCGGAAGCTGTTGCGCTGAATTCTGCAATAGGGCGCCTACGATGGAGCTGACCTCGAAGCATCGAGGCTGGAGGGGGACGTGATGTTCGCAACGAGTGCGCATCTGATCCTGCATGACCTGACACCGATCCACTGGGCGGTGGCGGGTGCGGTGATCGCATTGGTGACGCTGACGCTGCTCTACTTGGGCAACCAGCGGCTCGGCATCTCTACGGGGTTCGAGGATGTCTGCTCGGCGGTGATCGACGTGCCGTACTTCCGGCGCGTCGGCATCGGCACGCACGAGTGGCGTGTGCCGTTCATCGGTGGGCTGGTGCTTGGCGGCGTGCTGTCGGCGGTGCTCGGTGGCGGGTGGTCGCCAACGTGGGCGCTCGGGATGTTCGATACGGCGGTGGGCTGGGGGCCGGCGGGCAAGCTCGCGTGGATGTTCGGCGGCGGGCTGCTGATCGGCTTCGGCACACGGCTCGCTGGTGGCTGCACGAGTGGGCACGGCATCTTCGGCATGTCAAACCTCGAAATGCCCAGCATCGTCTCGACACTCTCGTTCATGGCGAGCGGGATCGTGACGACGAACCTGCTGTACCGCGTGGTGCTGGGCTAGGAGGGCGTGATGCTGCCACTGCTGTATCTCGCGCTAGGGACGGCGTTCGGACTCGCGCTGAGCCGTTCGGGCGCGGCGGACTACGACTTCATCCAGGGCATGTTCCTGTTCACGAACCTGCAGCTCTACGGAATCATCGGCAGCGCGGTCGTGCTCACCGCCCCGGGGCTGTGGCTGATCAAGCGCAACGGCTCCACGCTGTTCGGGCGGCCTGTGCATATCGAGCTGAAGCCCGGCCATCGAGGCAACGTGATCGGTGGGCTGCTGTTCGGCGTGGGCTGGTCGATCTGCGGTATGTGCCCGGGGCCGATCTGGGTGAACATCGGCGAGGGCAAGATCTATGCCGTTGCGGCACTCGCTGGTGCGCTAATCGGTGCGGGCGCGTTCGGCTCGTTGTACCCGCGCTTGCAGGCGCCGCTGCATCTGCCGCCGCTGAGCGCAGGCACCGGTAACGGATAACCGCGGTTCGAGGTGAGCGCTGTCTGACGAGAAGCGCTACTGCTCAGCCGCGGTCGTCGGTGACATGTGCAACGACTGCGGCTGTCTCGGCCCTCGCCTCTGCGGTGTTCGCCTTCTTGAGGTGCTCGGCGACCTGCTCGATGTCGGGTGCGCCGGTGGTGAGCTCGCGCTCGGCGCGCTCTCGGGCCATCGAGGCGAGGCGCATGTAGCGGTCGCGTAGCGCGCTCAGCTCGGCCTCCGAGAGCTCTTCCATGTCGATCGAGGCGTTGCGTGCACCCTCCGTCGCGCGGATCAGCTCGTCGAGCTTCAGGTGCATCGCAGTGGCGTCACGGTTCTGGGTGTTCTGGATCAGGAACACCATCAGGAAGGTCACGATCGTCGTGCCGGTGTTGATCACCAATTGCCAGGTGTCACTGAAGTGAAAGAGCGGGCCGCTGAGTGCCCACGCGAGCACCACCGCTACGCTCGCGACGAAGGCGACGGGGTGGCCCATCGACTGCGAGATCGCGCGCGAGGCACGAGCAAATGCGGACTGCTTCGATGCACCGGCCATCGTCTGCCTCCTCTCGCTCATCTCGTTCGACTGGGCTGTGCACACAACGGCCGCACTCGATGGATCGAGTACGGCCGTCGTTGTGGTTGGCTCTGCCGAACCGCTCGTTACATTCGGCGTCTGCCAAGGGCCGTGCCGCCGAGGAATGCCAGGGCCAGCACGACTAGCAGTCCGATGAAGAACGCCTTGGCGACGAAGATACCGAGGCCGCCAAAGAGCAACACCAGGAGCAGCGCAAGCAACAGCATTCCAGTCATGGCGTGTGTCCTCCGATCGGACGCCTTACGGCATCGGCCGGCGAATGTGGGGGTCGATCACATCTTCTTCAACGATGTGGTGACGCGTGGCCGTCGCGTACGGCGAGAAGCTCGTCCAGAACAACAGCGAGAGCACCAAGCCGATGAGGCCGACGATCATGAAGATCACGCCGACCGCGGAGATGCTGATCCCGCTCACGCTCGCGGTGACCGCGAATGCGAGGATCGCCCCAATGGCGATCATGAAGAGGCTGAACCCGAGTGCTGGCATGAATCGTTCCTTTCCTCGTGTCTCCTCGACTACCGAGGAGCGCCCTGCCTTGCACCTCTGTTGTAGGACTGGAGGCGCACTCGACCAGCAACGCGATATGGATGCGGGCTCACAGTTGCGTGACATTACAAACAGGCTGGAGGACGGCTGCTGACCTGAGCGACACGCAACGAGCGGCCATAAGGCCGCTCGTTGCGTGTCGCACCTGCGTTGTGTGGGCGCTCAGCGCTGCCAGATCCCAGTCTCGAGCCACATCCGAGCCCGCCACGAGTGGATGTAGTGGTACCACCACGGGACTCCATGCGGCCGAGTTGCTGTCTGGCTCTGCTGCGCCATCGGGGTTTGATCTCCTGCGTGTGGTGATCCCACGTGTGAGCAGTGGGGATGTACAGACAGTGCGGCCGCGGCAGCGCGGAACAAACAACGCAGCCCTCGTGCCTCGTGCCAATCGCGTTACATGAACGAGCTCGTGGATGCTCGTCATTGCTGCGCGAGATCAGCGATGCGGCTGGCATTGCGTGCACATATCGGTGAGTGCGTCGTGACGGGATAGCGAGAACGTGAGGAGCGCGAGCACTATCGCTCGCGCCCCTCGGGACGTGACTAGGCGATGACGCCGGCGGTGCGCAGGCTCGACTCCTGGTCGGCGAGGCCGATCTCGGCCAGCACCTCGGACGTGTGTTCACCGAGCAGTGGCGCGCGACGGTAGATCTGCCACGGCGAGGCGGGCATGCGGTACGGGGCGCCGGGGTAGGTGAAGGTCTCACCGAGCTCGGGGTGCTCCACGGGCGTGGGGAAGCCGCGCTCGATGAAGTGCTTGTCCTCGATCATGTCCTCGGGCGTGTAGATGATCCCGCACTGCATATCTCGGGACTGCGTGCCGATGAAGAACTCGTACGCCGTGACGTGCTCCGCGATGAAGACGAGCGAGTCGCGGACGGCGCCGAAGATCATCGCCTCCTCGCCGCCTTCCTGAATCGTCTGCATCGTGATGTCGTGGTCGAGGTTTGCGCCGGCCTCGAGCAACGGCCATGACTCGAACTGCTCTTTGAAGCCGAGCTCGTCGAGCCAGTCGATCAGCACGCGGATCTGCCGTGGGCGACGCGGCGCGAAGCCGGTCGTCACGTAGCGACCGTCGCCGGCGAGCACCTGCACGGGCTGCGAGGGGATCGCGCTTGCGTGGCGGCCGGTCTGGCGCTGCACGGTGTCGCGCGCGACGAGCCATGAGTACGAGGCGGCCTCGGTGGTGACGTTCTGCGCAGCGTGCATGTTCACGTCGAGGTGCTGCCCCTCGCCGGTGAAGTCGCGGTGCATCACCGCGACCAGCGTCGTGACGACCGCCCAGTGGCAGCCGGTCTGGTAGCCCTGGTTGCCACCGCCGCGCACCGGCGGCAGCGAGTGGTCGTCGTAGCCGCATGACCACGCTGGCCCGCCGCCCGCGAGCAGCGTGAGGTCGGTGGCCTGCTCGCTGGAGCGGGGACCGCTACGACCGAACGGCGTGATCGAGGTCATGATCAGCTCAGGGTGGTCTTTCGCGAGGTCAGGGTAGTCGAGGCCCCACCTGGCCATCTGGCCGACCGGCTGGTCCTCGATCACGACGTCGGCAGTGGCCGCGAGCTTGCGGAACGCCTCGCGGCCCGCTGCCTGTGTCAGGTCGAGCGTGACGCCGCGCTTGCTGGTGTTGTAGTGCCAGTAGAAGAGGCTGCGGTCGGGGTTGGGCACGTCCTTGTAGAAGGGTGCGTATGTCCTCGTGATGCTGCCGGTGGGCGGCTCCACCTTGATCACGTCGGCGCCCATGTCGGCGAGCAGCTTGCCCGCCCATGCGCCGGCCTCGGTGCAGAGTTCGATCACCCGCAGGTCATTCAGTGCGCCGGTCACAGCACGCCCTCCGCCTTCAGTGAGGCGATCTCGTCGGCACTCATGCCGAGCATCTCGCCGTACACGATGTCGTTGTGCTCGCCGAGCATTGGGGCGCCTCGGGCGATCTGCCAGTCGGTCTTCGAGGCGTGCACGGGGATGCCGTCCACACGCACGTCGCCGATGGCGCTGTGGTGCACGGTCGGCCACATCCCCCAACTCGAGGTGTTCGGGTCCTTGTCGATGCGCTCCTCTGGCGTCTGCACGGCGGCGCTGGGGATGCCGAGCGCCTGCAGCCGGTGCTGCACGTCGAACTTGTCTTGCGGCGCGCACCACTGCGCGACGAGTGTCTCAAGGTCGTTGCGGTTGGCCTGGCGGCCCTCGTAGGTCGCGAAGCGCGGGTCGCCTGCGGCCTCGCCGATCTCACGAGCGAGTGCGGCCCACTCGGCGTCGGTGCGGCAGGCGATCGAGACCCACTCGTCGGTGCCGGACGCGGCGTAGATGTTGTGCGGCGCCATCGGCAAGTCGCCGCGGTTGGAGTCGACGCCGTGCTCGCTGCGCGTGCCACGTCCGTTCACGGTGTAGTCGAGGATCGCCGGGCCGGTGAGCGTGGAGGCCGACTCGGTGCATGCGAGGTCGAGCCACTGGCCCTCGCCGGTCTTGTGCTTGTGGTGCAGCGCCGCAAGCATCGCGATCGCGCCGAAGTACGCGCCGCCGTGGTCCATGTAGGAGTAGCCCCAGCCCGCGGGCGGCTGGTCTCGGATGCCCGAGGTGTAGGTGAGGCCGCTCACGGCCTGCACGATCGGGCCCCAGGTCTTGAACGGCTGGTATGGGCCGGTACCCCCGAAGCCGCAGTTCGAGAGATAGATGATGTCGGGCTTGATCGACTGCAACGACTCGTAGCCGAAGCCGAGCCGCTCCATCACGCCGGCCGCGAAGTTCTCCGCGACGATGTCGGCCATCGCGACGAGGCGCGGGAAGATCTCCTTGCCCTTCGCCGTGCCCATGTTGAGCGTGACACCGAGCTTCTCGACGTTGTGGTTGTTCCAGCCGCCACCGAAGTTGAAGCCTCGACGCTCGTCCTTGAAGGGTGGCGCGGCGCGGATCGGATCCCATGCGCCGTTGTTCGCCGGGTTCTCGATGCGGATCACCTGCGCGCCAAACGCCGCGAGGATTCTCGTGGCGCCGGCGCCGGCGAGGACACCGGAGAAGTCGACGATGCGTATCGGTGCGAGTGCCTTGGCGGGCATATCTGCTCCGTGCTCTCTGCGGCTAGTGCGCAGCCTCGTTAGTCGCGGCGGGTGGTGAGCCATCCGAACTGCTGTGGCTTGCGGCGGCCCTCTGGGTCGAGCGGCACGTTGATCAGCGACGGCCCGTTGTGCGCGAGCGCCTCCGCCAGTGCGCGGTCGAGGTCATCGGCGCTGACGGCGTTGTACCCGCGGCCACCGAGCCCCTGCATCATGATGTCGTAGCGCGCACCGGGGCTCATGCCGCCGACGGGCTTCTCGTTCATCGGGACGTCGAAGAGCTCCGCCTTGTGCCCGCCAACGCCGCCGTTGTTGAGCACCACCCAGGTGATCGGGAGGTTGTAGCGGACGGCGACCTCGCACTCCGTGCCGGCGAAGCCGAAGGCGCCATCGCCCTGCAGGCAGAGGATGTGCTTGCCGGTCTCGATGGCAGCGCCGATGGCGAAGCCGTGCCCGAGGCCCATCGAGCCGAAGCTGCCAGCGTCGAGACGGGTACGTGGCAGGTAGTTGTTGATGACGGTGCGGCTGATGTCCATCGTGCTCGCACCCTCGGCGACGAGGATCATGTCGCGCGGCATTGCCTCCGACAGCGAGCGCAGCGCGCGGTAGTAGCCGAGCGGCACCTCGTCGTCCTGCTTCATCTCCTCGACTTTGTCGGAGTTGGTGCGGGCCTCCTTGCGGACGGACTGCAGCCACTCCGAGTCCTGCGGGAACTGCCATGGCTCGCGGTCGAGCACATCGAGCAGCTGACCGAGCGTCGCCTTCGCGTCGCCGACCATGGCGACCTCGGACGGCACGTTGACGCCGATCTCCTGTGGGTTGATGTCGAGCTGGACGACACGCACGTCTTTGCGGAAGCGCGGCGCCTGGCCGAAGTGCAGCATCCAGTTGAGGCGCGCACCGACGAGGAACACGAGGTCCGCGTTCTGCAGCACGAACGAGCGCGCCGCCGCGGCAGCCTGGTCGTGGTCGTCAGGAATGACGCCCTTCGCCATCGGCATCGCGAGGTAGGGGATGCCCGTCTTCTCGACGAAGGCGCGCATCTCGTCCTCGGCGCGGGAGTAGGCGACGCCCTTGCCGAAGATGATCAGCGGCTGGTCGGCGGTCTTGAGCGCGGCAATGGCCTGCTCGACGTCCTGCGGGTCAGCGAGCACGCGCTTTGGGTCGGGCACACGTGGCACCCACTGCACAGCGTCCTCGTCGACCTTGCCCGCGATGATGTCGCCGGGCAGGTCGAGGTAGGACGGGCCCGGCGTGCCCTGGAGGGCCTTTGTGATCGCCTCGGCGATGTAGATGGGGAGGCGCTCGATGCGCTCGACGCGCTCGGCGTACTTCGCGAAGGGGCGCAGCGGCGTGAGCTGATCGGCCTCTTGGAAGAAGCCCATCGAGTGTCCGCTGCGCTCGTAGGAGCCGCCGAGCAGCAGCATCGGCCAGCGGTTCGACCAGGCGTTGGCGAAGGCGCCAACGGCGTTCAGCACGCCCGGGCCGGAGACGGCGAGCGCCGTGCCGATGCGGCCACCGAGGTACGACACGGCCTGCGCGGCATAGGTCGCCGGCATCTCGTGGCGCATCCCGACGTACTGGATGCCCTCTTTCTGCACGGCGGCGGCAATGCCCGTGACCGGGATGCCGACCACACCGAACATCGAGGTCACGCCCTGCTCTTTCAGCGCGCGCGCAATGATCGTCTGCCCATCGATCTCGGCCACGGTGTCCCCCATTCGCTCGCAGGTGGGGGCGCAAACGCCTCGCTGCGGCCGTCGCTCAGCCGGGCCTGCGTTGAGGCCGGCGATTGGCCGTGAGCATGACCACTCCGAGGTCAGTTGTGAAGGGCCAATCGGACGTGGCACCTCGCAGTACATCGGGCAGACATCGGGTCAGGCACCGGGGCAGTTGGGCGACGCGGCGATGGGGCGTGCAGGGGGACTGCAACCCGGTCGAGGGGTACTCGTGATGCCGGTGTTATCGAGGCAGGCCCATCCTCTTCGAGTGGCCACAACCCTCAAGGGAGATGACGCCGTTGTTTCCCGGTACTGAACTCAATCGGAGGATTCAATGCCTGAGCAGAACCGCTGTGAGCAGTGCAACCAGATGTTCCAGAACGCTGAGGAGCTGCAGCAGCACACTGAGCAGCCGGGCGAGCAGCAGGCTCAGCAGGGTGGACAGCAGCCCCAGCAGGGCGCTCGATAGGCAGATCCTGCCGGTGGGTGCGGATCTGCAAGCCCGCGCCCACCGGTTTGCTGCGTTGATCGCTCGAGTCGCACGTCGGCTCGATCGTCTGGTTACACGGCGTGCCGCTCCGGCACGCCATGTCCTCGTCCCAAGTTCCTGACCTCGACTTCGCTGCTGCCCGCTCGGTCACGGCTGTGTCACAATCACGGCCGACATTCCCGCGTCGACCCTCGATTGGCCTCGACGCGTCGACCGAGGAGCCAGGATGGCCGCAGTGGAGCGAGCGAGCGAGGTCGGCGAGCAGCAAGAACGACCGCTGCCCCGCCTTGGTGCGCTCGGATATCCCAACTACCGCATGTTCTGGATCGCGAACGTCTGTCGCGTGTTCGGGCTGCAGTTCCGCTTCATCGGTGCTGGCTGGCTGACGCACCTCCTCGACCCGTCACCCGTGTGGCTCGGCGTCGTTGGGGTGGCGGCGGCGATCCCCACGATCGTGCTCTCGATCCCGGCGGGCGTGATCGCGGACCGCTTCGACAATCGCAAGGTGATGGTCGTCTCGCAGGCGCTGACGGCCGTCTCGATGTTCGCGATGGCGGCGCTGGTGTGGGCGGGCCTCGCCACAGTGTGGTGGGTGATGGTGTGGTCGGTGCTCACTGGCGCGCTGATGGCGCTCGCGAACCCCGCGCAAAACGCGATCCTGCCTCGATTGATCGAGATGCGCGCGATCGCGAGCGCGGTCGCCTACACGAGCGCGATCTGGAACGTGATGCGCATCGTCGGGCCCGCGGGCGCCGGTTTGCTGATCGCAGTGGTCGGGCCTAAGTGGGCATTCGGTGTGACGGGTATCGCCTTCGCCCTGTCGACGCTGCTGCTGATGTCGATCCAGCTTGCGCCACTGCAGCGACGAGCGAAGCAGGCCTCGGGCGGGATGCTCGACGGCTTCCGCTACATCATGGGCGAGCCGATGTTCTTCGCGACGATCGGCCTGTCCTTCTTTACCTCGTTGTTCGGCACGTCGTACATCGTGCTGCTGCCGGAGTTCTCCACGATCCTCAACGCAGGTGCGCAGGGCTTTGGCTACATGGAGGCGGCGGCGGGCGTTGGTTCGCTGCTGGGGACGATCGCGATCGTGCGGCTGGGTCGAGACCGCGCGCTGGGCCCGACGATGCTCGCCGGCGCCGCCGCGTTCGGGGTGCTGATCGCGGCGTTCACCGCGAGCAACACGCTGCTGGTGGCGCTCGTGTTCCTGTTCCTGGGCGGGATCGCGTCCTCGATCTACCTCAACATCGGCATGACGGCGCTGCAAATCGAGGTGCCCGACGACCTGCGCGGTCGCGTCATGGGCATCTGGAGCATGACCTACTTCCTGTCGGCGGTCGGTGGGTTGCCGGCCGGCGTCGCGGCGGTCTGGCTCGGCACGCCGCTGGCGGTCGGGCTGAGCGCACTGTCGGTGACGGCGTTCGCGATTGCGCTGTGGCTGGCCGTGCCATCGCTGCGTCGGCTCGGCGGCCGGCAGCGCGAGGTCGTTGCCGAAACGTAAGCATCGAGTCATGCGCAGCGCCACGTCAGCGCATGCGCCGGGGACGGGACGAGCGTGTTCACTCGTGGATTCGTCGTGTTGTGGGTGGCGATGCTCGTCGCGATGGCGGGCATTGGCATGGTCTCGCCGCTGCTGCCGGTGTACGTGCGCGACACGCTGCACGGGCCGGCGGTTGGCGTCGCGCTGTCGTTCTCGGGGCTCGCACTCGCGCAGTTGATCGCCTCGCCGTTCGTGGGACGGCTCGGCGACCGCATCGGCACGAAGCCGTTCATCGTCGCGGGCTTCTTCATCTACGCGGTCGGCGCGATTGGCTACGTGTTCGCACCGAACTGGCAGTTCGTGGTGCTGTTCCGCATCCTCTCGGGCTTTGGCGCCGCGGGCATCTTCCCGATGGCACTCGCATACATCGGGCGAATGGCGCCGACCGGTCGCGAGGGCCAGTTCATGGGGATCTACTCGGTCGCCCAGTTGCTGGGGTTTGGTCTCGGGCCGTTGCTCGGCGGCGGCGTGCGTGACGCGCTCGGCGCGAACGCGGCGTTCACGAGCATGGCGCTGCTGCTGGCGGGGACTGGCCTCGCGACATTGCTGCTGCTCCCTCCCGAGCGCGCCGAGCACGTGCGTGCCTCGAGGCCGACGAAGGCGGTCGCTGACGGCGGATGGCGCGGCCTGATCGCGCAGCCCGCAGTGCAGGCCGCGCTCGCGGTGCAGACGGTGGTGTCGCTGGGCTGGGGTGCGGCCTCGACCTTCCTCGGTGTGTTCGTGATCAGCGGCGACGGGCTCGGGACGGACAGTGCGTTCTTCGTCGGCGTGCTGCTCGCGGTGCGCTCGGTGCTGTCGGCGGTGCTGCAGCCGGTGTTTGGGCCGTTGGCCGACCGCGCGAATCGGCTCGTGCTGGTCGTGAGCGGGCTCACTTGCGCCTCGGTGGCGCAGTTCATGATCCCGTCGCTGCCTCGCACGCTGTGGCACACCTCGCTGTTCGGCGAGGCGATCACGATCGCGCCGTGGCTGCTGGCAACGATGAGCGCCATCGGCATCTTCGAGGCGCTGCAGCAGCCGGCGCAGCAGGCGATCTTCGTGACGGTGGGCCGGCGCGTTGGGATGAGCTCGATCATGGGGCTCAACCAGATGGGGAACTCGGTGGGGTTCCTGTCCGGTTCGCTGGTCGGTGCTGCTGTGGTGTCGGCGTGGGGCCTCGACGCGGTGTTCCGCTACTCGGCGGTCGTGACGCTCGCGGGCGGCGTCGCCTTTGCGGTATTGATGCTGCGCGCACGCGACGAGCTGCGCGATGTCCCGGCGATGGAGCCAGCC
>JBAXNX010000006.1:0-19002 GCA_037133575.1 Chloroflexota bacterium | reverse complement strand
ACCGGCACGATCGAGGCGACGTGCGCCCAGTACTCGAACATCTCGCCCGACTCCCACAGCCACCGGTCGAGCGCCGCCATCGAGTACGCCCCGAGCCGTGAGAAGAACGGCAGATAGTGCGCACGCGCCACCACGTTCACAGAGTCGAGCTGCACCACCCGCGTGTGCGCAACCACCCGCCGAAAGTGCCGCACGTTCACGACACCATTCGGTCGAGGCTCCGCAAACCCCTGCGCCCCCAGCGCAATCCGCCGAGCCTGCTCAATCGTCAGTCGTCGCATGCCCGCCAGCCTACCGGAGCACGCGGGCTTCCTGTACAAGATGGCCTACACAGGCATGACCGAGCGCTGCCCCGGCGTTCTTCATGGCATCGAGTGAGTCATGAGGAAGGCCAATGGTCGAGTCCGTCGAGGCTCTGCTCGCTGTGTTGGTCGATGAGACCAGCCTTGCGTTGGGAGCGAATCGTGTCGGTGTGTATTTGCGTGGATCGCTCGCGCTCGGTGATTTCGATGCACAGACCAGTGATGTAGATGTGCTCGTTGCCGTCGCGGAGCCGCTCACTCCTGCGGACGCCGAGGCGCTCATCGCCTTGCATGGTCGGGTAAGTGACTCAACGACCCCGTTCGCTCATCGGCTCGAAATCACTTATATGGACGTTGGTGCACTAGACCATTTCGTACCAGGGCAGAAGCACCTGACGTTGGGCCAGGGTGAGGTACTAGCTTGGCGCGAACACGATACGAACTGGGTTATCGAGCGGTGGATTCTGCGAGAGCGCGGAATCGCACTCGTTGGCCCATCGCCTCGCGACTTGATTGCACTGATCGATGAAGTCTCGCTGAAAGGCGCGGTGCGTCATCGACTCTCCACGTGGCGTGCATGGATGGATGATCCATCGGTGGATCCTGATGACGACCATTGGGATGTCCCGACGCGAGTGCACACGCGATACATCATCGAGACGATGTGTCGAGCACTCTGCACGCTAGAGACCGGCGAGATACGGACAAAGCCGCAGGCAATCCGGTGGGCTCGAGGTCGATTCGCTCCGCGATGGCTCGCTCTGGTCGACGCCACCGATGGCTGGGGCAGCGATCCTTCGGTCGATACGGCAATCGTTCCCGAACTTCGGATGTTTCTCTCGTGGGCCACTGACCCGTCGCTCAGCTAACGCACTGATCAGGGCAGAACGCCAAACGAGCGCACCAATTGGTGCGCTCGTCGCGTGTCGAGATGTGGCGCCGCGCTACCTACGAGCGAGCGCAGACGGTGCAAGCTCGATCGGAGTCGGCTCGTTGACGTCGAGGTCGATCGACTCGATGGGCAGGTCCTCGGTGCCGTTGAGGATGCGCGTCAGCTCGTCGTCGAACAGGTGACCCTGCTCCGCCGGGGGTACCGAGTTGAACGTCAGCTGGTCCAGCTCCGCGAGCATGTCATCGACCGACACGAACTGGCGGTACACCGAGGCGAAGCGGATGTACGCAATCGGGTCGAGCGTCTTCAGGTGGGCGATCACCATCTCGCCAATCACGCGGCTCGGGATCTCCGGGCGACCGGCGGCCATCAGGCGCTGCTCCACCTCGTCCACGATCGCCTCGACCGCATTCGCCGGCAGCGGGCGCTTGTTCGTGGCGACGCGCAGGCCGTGCAGCAGCTTCTCGCGCTGGAACTCCTCGCGGCGTCCGTCCTTCTTCACGATCATCACGACGGTCGGCTGATGCTGCTCGTACGTCGTGAAGCGCTCGTTACACTCCTGGCATTCGCGGCGGCGGCGAATGCCTCGGTCGGCGGTGCGCGAGTCGACGACGCGCGTGGTCATCTGGCCGCAGTAGGGGCACTTCATGCTGCTGGTGTGCTTTCGCTCGGGGGAGCTGTTCGCTGCTGTCTGGGGTCTGCCGAGTGAAGCACTGGAGGCCCGTACCCAGCAAGGCGGCGTGCCAACAGAGTTGTCCACCACCCGCGCGCGATCACCAAAACACGAGGGCTGCCCTGTGGGCAGCCCTCGCGACGCTTCACAACTCGTGGATACCTCGCACGCGAGGTCGCTTCGTGGCCCTTGACTCGCGATAACGCGCGAGCCGAAGAGCCTCGTTCAGTTAGCGAGACGGGAACGAGCGACGCAGGAACGTCGGCAGGTCCGCCTCTGACAGCGAGTCGAGGTCCGACGGCGCGTCCGAGCGCGGCATGATGTCGGAGGTGCGAATGCGCTCCGGCTCGTGCACACCCTCCAGCACGCTGCGCATCGTGATGCCGCGGTTCCCACTGAAGCCCGTGCCGATCACCGTGATGCGCACCTCGTCGCCCAGTGACTCGTCGATCGCCGTGCCGAAGATGATCTCCGCGTCCGGGTCCACGACCTCCGCAATCACGCGAGCGGCCGAGTTCAGCTCGTGCAGTCCGAGGTTCGACGGGCCCGTGACGTTGAACAGCACGCCCTTAGCGCCCGTGATGTCGACCTCAAGCAGCGGGCTTGAGATCGCCATGCGCGCGGCGTCCGTCGCGCGGTGCTCGCCGCGACCGGTGCCGATCGCCATCAGGGCAGGGCCGGCGTCCGACATAATCTTGCGCACGTCCGCGAAGTCCAGGTTCACGATGCCCGGCACCGTGATCAGCTCGCTGATGCCCTGGATGCCCTGACGCAGCACGTCGTCCGCGATCTTGAACGCGTCGGCCATGGAGACCTTCTCGTCGCAGATCTGGAGCAGCCGGTCGTTCGGAATCACGATCAGCGTGTCGACCTTCTCCTGCAGGTCCCGGATGCCCTCCTCCGCCTGCTGGCGGCGCTTGGCGCCCTCGAAGGTGAAGGGCTTGGTCACGACACCGATGGTCAGCGCACCGAGCTCACGAGCCACCTCGGCCACGATTGGGGCCGCGCCCGTGCCGGTGCCGCCACCGAGGCAGGCCGTCACGAACACCATCTCCGCGCCCTGCAGCGCCTCGGCGATCGCCTCGCGCGACTCCTCAGCCGAGCGAGCGCCGCGCAGCGGGTCGGCCCCGGCGCCCAGCCCCTTGGTCAGCCGGTCGCCGATGCGCACCTTCATCTCGGCCTGGCAGTTCTGCAGGGCCTGCATGTCCGTGTTCATCGCGACGTACTGCACGCCCGGCAGCCGTGCCGCGATCATGCGGTTCACCGCGTTCGATCCACCGCCGCCAACGCCGACAACCTTGATTGGTGGCAGCGTGTCCATTTGGTTCGCCATGTCTGTGTCCTCCGCCGACTGTGCCAGAGACGGGGTCTCGGCGTGCGCTGCGCTGTTGGTGAAGGGCCCTTCGATACGCGAGGCAGCTTCGCGATTCGTCGGGGTGGTGCGGGAGTCGTCGAACGCGCCTGCGTGCGACTCGATGCGGTCGTATTCCGATGCCGTCCCGGCCGGCGGACGAGCCGCCGTCAGGTCCAGTGATGCGAGGAGGTCACGAGGGGAGGACGCCGCGCTGGGGACGGCGACGTCGAGAGCGGGCGTGACCGCCTCTGAAACAGGTGGGGCGGCGTTCTCGATAGTCGAGGGCGCCTCGTACGTCTCAATCCGCGCAGCCCCCTCGGCTCGCCGTGCGGCAGCCTCGAGGTAGTCGAACAGCGTCTCGGCCCGCTGAGCTGGAGCCCCCTTCGGTTCCTCTGGTGTGCTCACTGCGGCAGTACCACGCGCATCAGGTTCGCCACCTTTCTCATGAGACCGCCAAACGAGGCCGTCGGCAGCACCGGGGAGGTACGCGTAAGGATTTCTCGTTCCTTCAACGACCACCGCAGCAAGCCGACGGCGGTCGCGTAAGCCGGGTCGTGCAGCAGGTCAGACAGACCTGCGAGGTGCCGAGGTCGCCCGATGCGCGTCGGCAGGCGCAGCACGTCCTCCGCCAGGTACTCGATGCCGGGGAGGCTGGCCGCCCCGCCCGTGAGCACCACGCCTGCGGACAGCGACTCTTGCCCAGCGCCGCGGCGGATCTCGGCGGCGACCATTTCGAGCAGTTCCTCGGTGCGCGCCTGCAGCACCTCAGCGATCAGCCGTCGGCGCACGGTCTTCGTGCCCTCCGAGCCGAACGCGTCGATCTCGACGTCTTCGTCCTCAACCATCGAGGGAATCGCGTGGCCGTAGCGGCGCTTCGCCAGCTCCGCCGCCGGCTGCGGCACGCGCAGCGCGACCACCAGGTCACGCGTCATGTGCTGACCGCCCACCGGCAGCACCGCCGTGTGTACGACCGCGCCCCCCGAGAACACCGCGATGTCCGTCGTACCGCCACCGATGTCCACCAGCACACAGCCCTGCTCGAACTCCTCGGGGTCGAGCACGGCCTCCGCGCTCGCGAGTGGTTCGAGGACGAGCGACTCGATGCGCACACCCGCGCCCTCGACGCACTGCACGAGGTTGTGCATCGCGGAGGAGCCGGCCGTCACGACGTGCGTCTCGACATCGAGCCGCCCGCCGAACATGCCCAACGGGTCGACGACGTGGTCTTGCGCGTCCACGACGTAGTAGCGAGGCAGGACGTGCACAACCTCGCGGTTGTTCGGCACGTTCACGATCCGCGCGCTCTCCAGTGCGCGATGCACATCACTGTCGGTGATCGGGTGCCGCGGATCCGCGATCGCCACGATCCCGCGCGAGTTCATCGAGGACACATGCGGGCCCGCGATGCCGACATAGGCCGAGAGAATGCGTGCGACGCCCGAGGCGCGCTCCGCCCGCTCCACCGACGAGGCGATCGCCTCCATCGCAGCGTGGATGTTGTCGACCATGCCCTTGGTCAGGCCGGCCGACGGCCCGACACCCGTGCCGAGGATGCGGATCTCGCCGGCAACAA
This sequence comes from Chloroflexota bacterium, assembly GCA_037133575.1. GTDB lineage: Bacteria > Chloroflexota > Dehalococcoidia > UBA2979 > UBA2979 > RH-chloro-G1. Next base: position 14,208 of record JBAXNX010000006.1, on the reverse strand, counting down.
CCTCTGCGACGACGGTGCAGACCTTCGTCGTGCCGACATCGATGGCCGCAAACGTGGGGTTGGCCATTACCGCACCACCAATTCCTTGCCGAATCGCAGGTCGATTTCACTCGCCGCCATGCGCTCGGTCTTGATCCGCGAATTCATTGCTACCCACGCCGCAACTTTGAATTCGTAGTCATGCGAGTCACCAAAGATCGCAGCGGGACCGTTGTTCAAACGGATCACCAGGCCGCGGGACTTCTCGAAGTCGAAGCGCGAGGGCGTCAGCCCAATGCGCATGAACGTGCCGTCGGTCAGCAGCCGCGTCACGAGTGCGACCGTGTCGCGGTCGACCTGTGAGCCAGGGTCGAGTGGGGTCGTGGCGCCGACTTGGTAGATCGTCGGCGCGTTGTCCGCGGGCGGACGCGCCTTGTCCACGACACGGCCGTCCGAGTCGATCACCGCGCGCGTCCCCAGTACCTGCCAGTAGCCCCAGCCCTGGCGCTCGCTCACATCGATCACCGCGCCAGACGGCCAGTCCGGATGCACGCGCGCCTGCGCGATGCCGGGCAGCGCGGCGACGCGCTTGGCGGCGTCCTCGGCCTTGAGGTTCATTAGCGAGGCGTTGTTGAGGTGCGCGGCCGCTTCGATCGCTTTCGCGTCGACGATCTTCGCGCCCACCACCTGCACATGACTGACGTGGAACAGCCCGGTCTTGCCGAGCGACAGCACGGCCATCACGAGGATCGCGATGCCCGCGAGTCCGACCACGCCACCCGCAATCAGGCGCCACGGCAGCTGCCGCGGCTGCTCCGTGCGGTATAGCGAGGACCCCGCGTAGCGCGTCTGCGGCCGGTTGGCCGGTCGCTGCGGGATGAACGTGAACTGCGGTAGACGGAACTTAGCCACGAGCGTGGACCTCCTCGAACCGTTCGAGGGCGAGGTCCACGAGCTGCGAGATCAGCTCGGGGTAGGAGACACCGGCGTGCTGCCACAGCCGGGGATACATCGAGATCGGCGTGAAGCCCGGCAGCGTGTTCACTTCGATGATGCGAATGTCGTCGGGCGGCGACACGAAGAAGTCCACGCGCGCGAGCCCGGCGCAATCCACCGCACGAAACGCCTGCAGCGCGTACTGCTGTACCTGGCTTGCCGTCGCTGCCGGCAGCTTCGAGGGCACCGTCAGCTCGGTCGAGTCATCGGCGTACTTCGCCTCGTACGAGTAGAACTCCGCACTCGGCGTGATCTCACCAAGCGGCGAGGCCTGCGGGTGCGCGTTCCCGAGCACTGCGCACTCCACCTCGCGGCCGGTCATCGCCGCCTCAATCAGCACCTTGCGGTCGAAGCGCGACGCGTGCGCGACTGCATCGAGCAGGTCCTCGCGCGTCTTCGCCTTGCTCACCCCGAGGCTCGACCCGCCGTTGGCCGGCTTCACAAAGCACGGGTATCCGAGGTCGCTCTCGATCGCGCGCAGCGCGTCGGAGTCCGGCTCGCGTGCCTCGTCGTCGCGCAGCACGGTGTATCGAGGCTGCGGGATGCCCGCCTGCGCGAACACCGCGCGCATCTGCTCTTTGTCCATCCCGATCGCGCTCGCACCGACCCCCGAGCCGACGTACGGCTTCCCGGCCAGTTCGAGGAAGCCCTGCAGCGTCCCGTCCTCGCCCATCGGGCCGTGCACGATCGGGAACACCACGTCGATCTCACCGAGCGCCGCCAGCACCTCCGGCGTCGCGAACAGGCCGCTCGCCTCCTCGTCGCCGAGGTTGTCCGTCGCACCCGCTTCGGTGCGTGCGAGGCGTGCACGCGTCTCGTCAGGCGTCAGCCACTTGCCGCCGCGCGTGATGCCGAACGGCACCACCTCGAACCGCGTCGGGTCGGCCTCGCGAATGATCGAGCGCGCGCTCACGACAGACACCGAGTGCTCCGGCGACTTACCGCCACACACCACGCCGAGGCGCAGACGAACGTTCGAGGAGGAAGCCGTCATCGCTTCGCCTCCAACGCTGCGCGCAGCATCGGCCCGAGTCGATCGACATCGCCCGCGCCGATCGTGAAGAACACGTCCCCGTCGTGCAGTTCGTCGGTAATGGCCGTCACTGCCTCCTCGAAGGTCGCGAGATAGCGCGCCTCCGGGTGGTGGATCTCCGCCGCCAGTGCGGCCGCGTCCATGCCTGCCTCGACCGGCTCACGCGCCGCGTACGTGCCGAGTACGTACAGCACATCGAGCGCCTCGAAGCACGTCTTGAAGCCTTCGAGCAGGTATCGCGAACGTGAGTAGGTGTGCGGCTGGAAGCACGCCACCAGCCGTCGGCCCGAGAACCGCGCCTGCGCCGCCAACAGCGTCGCGCGTACCTCGGTCGGGTGGTGCGCGTAGTCGTCCATCAGCGTGATCCCGCCGACGTCCGCGACGTGCTCGAAGCGCCGCACCGCGCCCGTGCACTCCTCGGCGGCCTGCGCCGCGCGGCGAAAGTCCACGCCCGCCCGCATCGCCATCGCGATTGCGCCGAGTGCGTTCAGCATGTTGTGGCGGCCCGGCAGCTGCAGCGACACGCGCCCCAGCTCAGCGCCATCGAGCTGCACCGTGAAGTCGATGCCGCCGTGGTCGTTGCCGCGCCACTGCACCGCGCGCCACTCCGCTTCCGCGTCGATCGAGTAGCGCTCGACGCGCGCACCAGCAGCGCGGCGCTCTTCGCCGATCGCGAGTGCCTGTGGCGCGTCCGCGCACACGAACAGCGTGCCATCCGGCACGACGCGCTCCGCAAACGAGCGGAACGCCTGCACGACGCGCTCTTCGGTGCCGTAGTAGTCGAGGTGGTCCGCCTCGATGTTGGTGATCATCGCGAGCTTCGGTGAGTACTGCAGGAACGCCTCCGCGTACTCGTCGGCTTCGACCAGTGCGATGCGTCCCGCACCGTCGCGCGCGTTACCACCGAGGTCGCGCGAGTCGCCGCCCGACAAAATCAGCGGGTCGAGGCCACCACGTACCGTCATCAGCGACAGGAATGTGGTGGTCGTCGTCTTGCCGTGCGTCCCAGCCACCGCCAGCACGTCACGGTCGGCGATCAGGCGCTGCACCATCTCGGCGCGAATCATCACGGGAATGCCCCGCTCGCGCGCCGCGACCAGCTCAGGGTTGTCGTTCTTCGCCGCCACCGTCGTTACCACGAGCTCGGCACGTCCGAGGTTCGCCGCGGCATGCCCGAGGTAGATCGTCGCGCCGTGCTCCTGCAGTCGCTCGGTGTGTACCGATGTCGCGATGTCGGAGCCAGTGATCACGTGACCGCGTGCCAGCAGAATTTCGCCGATCGCGGACATGTGCATGCCGCCCGCGCCCACCAGGTGCACGCGCTGCGGGATCGCATTCGTATTCTTCGGTTCGCGTCGCATGATCGCCATCACGCTGCGATCGCTTCCATGAGGTCCGCAAGCTTCGCTGCGGCGTCAGGCCGCGCGAGTCCTCGCATCGCCTCAGCCATGCGCGTGCGCACGGTCGTGTCATCCAACAATCGCGACGCTTCCATCTCGAGTCGTTCGAGCTCTGCCTCGGGCAGCACCACCGCCGCGCCGCGATCCGCGAGGTAGCGCGCGTTGAAGTGCTGGTCGGAGAAGCCACCGGGAATCACGATCGCGGGCAGCCCCGCCGCTGGCAGCTCGCCGAGCGTCGACGCACCCGCACGCGTGATCGCGAGGTCAGACGCGGCCATCGCCCACGCCATCTCCTCGGTGTAAGGCACCAGGTGATAGCGCTCGCGCTGCGCGTCGCTCAGCCGTGTGCGCTCGTCCGCGAGCCACGCGCCTTCGTCGCGCCCGGAGATGTGCAGCACCTGTGCGCGCTCGAGCAGTCGAGGCAGCGCCGACGCCACCGCCGCATTGATGCGCCGCGCACCCAGCGACCCGCCCGTGACGAGCAGTGTTGGCAGCGATGCGTCGAGGCCGAAGCGCGCAATGCCCTCGGCACGCGTCGCGCTTGAGAACTGGTCACGCACCGGGTAGCCCGTCACGACGGCCTTGCCCGCCGGCAGCGAGGCGACCGAGGCGTCCACCGAGCACGCCACACGCGTCGCGTGCTTACTGAGGAAGCGCACGGCCCAGCCCGGATGCACGTCGGGCAGGAACACGAGCAGTGGTACGCGTGCCGCGGGAGCGGCCCAGCCCACTGGCGCGGCTGCGTAGCCACCGGTAGCGAACAGTGCGGCCGGGTGGTCAGAGCGCAGCTTGCGTAGCGCGGTGTAGCGCCCGCGCAGCAGGTTCAGCCCGCCGATCAGCATGCGCTTCGGCCCACCTCGCACCTGCGAGGCAGGAATGGCGCGGTAGGGGATGTCGGCAGCCTCGGCGATCGGACGCTCCGCGCCGTGCGGGCTGCCGTAGTACACAAGCTCATTGCCGCGCGCGCGCAGCTGCTCGCCCACCGTGATCGAGGGGTAGGCGTGTCCGCCCGTCCCGCCGCCCGCGAGCGCGTACATCATCGCGACCTGCCAAACGGGATCGCGCGCAGCACACCTCGAGTCGGTGCCGTTTGCTCGGTGTCCTCGATCGCGGCGTAGCGCGAGACCGACAGCATCACGCCGACCGCCGTCATCAGCGTGAGGATCGCCGATCCGCCGTACGACAGGAACGGCAGCGGAATACCAGTGAGTGGCAGCGAGCGCGTCACGCCCGCAACGTTGATCAGGAACTGGAACGCGATCCACGCGAGCACGCCAGTCACGAGCAGTGAGCCGAAGCGGTCCGGCGCACGTCGCGCGATGCGCAGCCCGCGCCAGAAGACGAACGCGAACAGCAGTAGCACCACCGTCACGCCGATGAAGCCGAGCTCCTCGCCGATGATCGCCAGCACACCGTCCGTGTGTGAGCCCGGCACGTAGAAGAACTTCTGCCGCGACACGCCCAGCCCGAGGCCGCTCAGGCCACCAGATCCGAACGCGACCAGCAGCTGTAGCGTGTGGAAGCCGACGCCCTCGGGGTCCGCCTCCGCACTGGTGAATCCGAGAATGCGGTCGGAGCGGTAGCCCGCACTCAGCAGCAGGATGCCGCCCATCAGCAGGCCGGCCACGCCCAGCGCGACCACGTGCGACAGCTTGGCGCCGGCCACGAAGAACAGCGTCCCCGTGATCACCGCGATCATGATCGTCGTGCCCATGTCAGGCTCGAGCATGATCAATGCGCCGATCAGCCCGACCATCCCGACGAACGGCATGACGCCCAGCGAGACGTCTTTGACGATCTCGCCCTTCGCGTGCAGCCACGCCGACATGTAGATCAATACCGCGAGCTTCGCGAACTCACTCGGCTGCAGTGGTGGCAATGGCCCGAGGCCGATCCAGCGGTGGGCGCCGTTCTGGTTCACGCCGATGCCCGGAATCAGCACCGCCGCCAGCGCGATCAGTGTCCCAAGCATCAACAGGGGACTGATGTGCAGCAACAGGTGATAGTCGATGCTCATCATCACGACGAGTGCGACCAGGCCCATCATCAGGAACAGCGCCTGGCGCTTCACGAAGTAGTTGGCGTCGTCGAACTGCGCATATCCCAACGCATACGACGAGGAATACACCGCGATCAGCCCGATCACGCACAGCACGGCGAGCACCGCGATCAGCGCGTAGTCGGGCCCGTGTCCCGGCACGCTCCCCGGCCCGTTACTCGATGCGCGACGCGAGATGCGCGCGCTCATGCGTCACCAGCCAGTGCGTGTACCGCGGCGCGATACGCCTCACCGCGGCGTTCGAAGTTGCGATAGGCGTCGAACGACGTCCCGGCAGGCGAGAACAGCACCACATCACCCGCCTGCGCGAGTCTCGAGGCCGCCTCGACAGCAGCCTCCACGTCAGCGACTTCCTCGATCACCGGCGCCGCGCCCAGTCGTGCGTCACGCACCGCCGAGGCGAACAACGGCCCAGCCTCGCCAAACGTCACCACGGCGCGGCAGCGCGCGGCGGCTTCCTGACCCAGCTCCGCCGTCGGCAGGTCCTTGTGCCGTCCGCCGAGCAGCAGCACGAGCGGCTCGCTGTAGGAGCGCATCCCGGCGAGCGTCCGCTCAGGCGTCGTGGCAATCGAGTCGTTCACCCACTGCACGCCGTCCACCGTCGCCACCGGCTCGAGCCGATGTGCAACGCCGGTGAACGAGCGGATCGCGCGCGCGGCTGCCTCATCGGAGACACCGAGCTCATGCGCAAGTGCGAGTGCGGACAGTACGTTCTCGACGTTGTGATCGCCGCGCAGGCGAATCTCGTCGCGCCCGATTACGCGTACGTCTTCGCCGCCAGTGCGGCGCACGATCGCGTCACCCACGAGTGCGACACCGTCGCCCGGCAGGGACGACACCATCGAGGTCACCCGCACCTCGCCGGCGGCCTCGCGAATGAAGCCCGAGGTCACCTCGTTGTCGAGGTTGAAGATCGCGATGTCGTCAGGCCCCTGGAATTCGAAGATGCGCCGCTTCAGTGCGACGTACTCGTCCCAGGAGTAGCGATCGAGGTGGTTCGGCGTGACGTTGGTGACGCACGCGATGTGCGGGCTCTGGTCCACCATCTCGAGCTGCGTATGCGACAGCTCGAGCATCACTTTCGTCTCTGGCGTGATCTCGTCGAGCAGCCCGAGCAGGCCGATGCCGATGTTGCCGCCCACGACGTAGTCCATCCCGGACTCTTCGAGCATCGCGCCGACCAGTGACGTGGTCGTCGTCTTGCCTGACGAGCCGGTGACGGCCGCGACCGGCGCAGGACACAGCCGCAGAAAGAGGTCAGTCATCGAGGAGATCGGGACGCCGGCTGCGCGCGCTTCGGCGAGGGCGGGCAGCTCTTGAGGCACGCCCTGCGACGCGAAGACGTAGTCCGCCGTGACGGTGTCTGCAACGCGGTTGGCACCCAGCGACAACGTGACGTTATCCACATCTGCGATCGCCCCGAGGGCGTCGCCGAGCGTCTCCGGCGTTCGGGCGTCGGACACCGTGACCTGCGCTCCGGCCTTCGCCATGAAGCGCACGAGGTCGATCCCTTCGATCCCGAGGCCGACGATCGTCACCCGCGCCCCTTCGAAATTCGGTATATCCGTCATAGCGGATGCGCCATTGTTACCCACAGCCTCATCACACCGCAAGCGCTAGGGCAATGCCGACCATGCCTCCAGCGATGCTCACTAACCATAATCTTGTGACGATCTGCGGCTCAGACCACCCGATCAGCTCGAGGTGGTTGTGCAGGGGAGCCATCCGGAAGATCCGGCGGCCACCGGTGGTCTTGAAATACGCGATCTGAATGACGTCACTGGCCGCCTCCGCCACGAATACGACGCCAATGACCGGCAGCAGCAGCCAGTGCCCCGTCATCAGCGCGACTGTCCCGAGGGCGGCACCGAGGGGCAGGGCGCCCGTATCGCCCATAAAGACGCGCGCCGGGTGGGCGTTGAACCACAAAAACCCGAGCAGGGCGCCGGCCACGGTCAGACAGAACGTCGCGACGAAGTCCTGTTCCTGGGCCACGGCGATGACCCCGTAGGCCACGAAGGCCACCGCCGCCGTCCCACCCAACAGGCCATCGAGCCCGTCCGTGATGGCGACCGAGGTGGTCGTCGCGAACACCACGATGAACGCGACCACCAGGTACGAGATCCCGATGTCGAACTTGCCGAGGTCCGGCACGTTCACGCTGTGCGCGTCCAGCAGGGAGTAGCAGACCCAGGACACGACCGCCGACAGGATCGCGATCAGCACCAGCTTCAGTCGCCACGACAGCCCGGCGCTGCGCTGACCGATCAGCGTGCCCCGGTCATCGACCATCCCCACGATCAGCATCGCGAGTACGACCGAGAGCGGCAGCAGGATGCTGAGATGCCCGTTGATGTTCGTGAAGACCGTGACGATCGCGACCGTGCCGAAGATCAGCAGCCCGCCCATCGTCGGCGTCCCGGCCTTCGTCAGGTGCGAGGATGGCCCAAACTCCGAGATCGCCTTGCCGAGGTGTCGCGCCTGCAGCCAGCGCACCACCGGCCCGCCCGTGATCAGCGCGACCACGAATGACAGGAAGCCCACTACCAGCGCGTAGCTCATGCCGCGGCTCCTGACTCGAGCGCGCGCACGACCGTCTCGAGCGCCAGCGCACGCGAGGCCTTCACCAGCAGCACGTCGCCCGGCCGAAGCGTGGCGCGCAACAGAGCGATCGCGTCGTCCTTCGATGCACAGTGCGTCGAGGCCGACAGTCCCGCCGCCCGCGCAGCGTCCGAGATGCGCACCGCAAGCTCACCCACCGTGAACAGTGCGTCGCACTTCGTCGCGGCGTGTTGCCCCACGCGGTCGTGCTCGGCGTCCGAGACCTCACCCAGCTCGAGCATGTCGCCGAGCAGTGCGAGGTGACGCCCCGGCGTCTCCGCCAGCAGGTCGAGCGCCGCGACGGTCGCCGCAGGGCTCGCGTTGTATGTGTCATCCAGCAGCGTCACGTCGCCCGGCAACGCGCGCACCGAGATGCGCTGTGGCACGTCCAGCGCCGCAATCGCCGCAATGCACGCGTCGAACGGCACGCCGTCCGCGAGCCCAGCCGCGACCGCCGCAAGCACGTTCGAGAGCAAATGACCGCCCGCGAGCGGCACATGCACGCGTGCGCTGTGCTCCTCGAACGCAATCGTGCACTCGAAGCCCTCGGCGCCATGACTCGTCACGTCCGAGCCACGCACGTGCGCGGCGGCGTCAGTGCCGAAGAACCACACGCGTCCCGCTGTGTGCTCTGCCATCGCGCGCACATACGGGTCGTCGATGTTGAGGATCGCGTGACCGTCAGCAGTCAGCGACTCAGGCAGCTCGCGCTTCGCGCGTGCGATTGCCTCGAGTGATCCCGCGCGCTCCATGTGCACAGGCCCAACGTTGAGCACGATGCCGATGCGCGGATGCGTCCACGTGCACAGCAGCGCGATCTCGCCGGTCGTGTACATGCCCATCTCGATCACCGAGCGCTCGGTCTCGGGCCGCAGTTCGAGCAGGCACAGCGGCACGCCGATCTCGTTGTTGTAGTTCGCCTCGTTCACCTGTACGCGATACCGCGAGGCGAGCACGGCCGCGACGATCATCTTCGTCGTCGACTTGCCGACATTGCCCGTCACGCCCACGACCTCGGTGCTACCGAGTGCGTCACGCCATGCCACCGCGAGCCGCTGCAACCCCGCCAGCGCGTCCGGCACGAGCACACGCGTGGCGCGCTCGATTCCTGCGACGTCGTGCGTCAGCAGGGCGCCAGTGGCGCCGGCCTCGATCGCCGCGCGCGCAAAGTCATGACCATCGACGCGCTCACCGGGCAGCGCGACGAACAGGTCGCCCGCTTGCGCACGACGCGAGTCGATCACCGCGCGCGCGAACGCCGCCTCCGGCCCGAGGACATCGAGCAGTGAGTCGCCGAGTGCCGCGCGCACGAACTGCGTATCGAGGTGGGGAGCAGGGCTCATCTTGCGGCCAGCGAACCGGTCTTCGCCTTCGTGGGCGCCACGCCGAGGTACTGCATGATCTCGGCCGCGGTCTTCGCGAACACCGGCGCTGCTACCTGACCACCGAGGTTGAGGCCACCGGTCGGCTGGTCGATCTTGATCAGCACCGAGATGCGCGGGTTCTTGTAGGGGATGAATCCTGCGAACGACGCAATGGTCGAGTCGAGGTCGTACCCCGTTGGGATTGACACCAGTGTCGTGCCGGTCTTGCCCGCGACGTCGTAGCCGGGGATTTGCGCGCCGTGGAGGTCGACGCCGTCGACGACCTGGTGCATCAGCTCGCCGACCGTCGCGGCTGTCTGGGCAGAGACCGGTCGCCGCACCTCGACCGGCTGGAACGTGCGTACGCCGCTCGCCGTCACCTCGCTGGAGACGATGTACGGCCGCATCAGCTTGCCGCCGTTCGCGAACACGTTCACCGCCGTCAGCACCTGCAGCGGCGTGGCCGCAAGGCCCTGGCCGTATGCGTTCGTCGCGAGGTCGACGACTGACCACGCCTGGTCATTGGGCAGGCGCATCAGGCCCTCGGCTTCGCCGGACAGCCCGACATGTGTCGGCTCGCTCAGGCCGAACGCCTGCATATAGCGATAGAAATCCTTGGCCCCGATCAGGCTCGAGAGCCACACCGCTCCGGTGTTGAGCGACTTCTGCAGGAACTGCGTGACAGTCGTCGTGCCGTTCGCGCTGAAGTCCCAGTTCATGATCTTGTAGGTGCCGACTGTGACGCTGCCCGTGTCGTTGTACGTCGAGTTCGGGTTCACCTTGCCCATGTCGATCGCGGCGGCCGTGGTGAGCGTCTTCAACACCGACCCCGGCTCGTACATGTCGGTCACGCCGCGGTCGCGCACGCGGTCGAACAGCTTTGGGTCGTTCAGGTCGGCCGTCTTCGGGCCGGCGCTCGGGTTCGTCGCCATCGCGAGGATCGCGCCGGTCGCCGGGTTCATGACGATGATCTGGCCGGACTTCGCGTGGTACTGCTGCACCGCCGCGTTGAGGTTCCGTTCCGCGATGCCCTGGATGAAGCGGTCGATCGTCAGCTGCACCTCGCCACCCGCCACCGGGTCACGCTCGGTGCGACCGGCGAACGAGATCGGGCGTCCGAGTGCGTCACGCTCCGAGGAGATCAGCCCCGGTTTGCCGTTGAGGATCGAGTCGAAGTCCGCTTCCGCGCCCCACAGTCCCTTGCCGTCGAGGCCGACCAGTCCCACCACCGGCCCCGCGAGGTCGCCCTCGGGATAGATGCGCTGCGAGGAGCGCGAGAGCCGCACGCCCCAGATGTCTTTCTTGTCGAGCGCCTGGCCCTGCTCGTACGGCAGCTGTCGGCGCACGGACACATCGCCGGTCTTGCGAGATGTGCCCGCCGCGTAGAGCGCGCGCGAGTCCATGCGCAGCTCGTCGGCCAGCTGCTGCGATGCCTTCTGTGCCTTGGTGGTCTGCTGCCACAGGAACGCGTCGATATAGACGTCATACGTGTCGACGGAAGTCGCGAGGGGGAATCCGGTGGCGTCGAGGATGGCGCCGCGCTGCGCGGGCAGCGTGTCCACACCCTTGTGTGTGACCGCTGCTTCTTCGGCGTACTTCGCGTGGTCTACGATCTGGATCATCCCGAGGCGCACAAACAGCGCGCACATCGCGAGGCCCACGATCGTCGCGAGGAGTCGCAGCCGCCACGTCAGGTGATCAGGTCGACCATCTGCCACGCGCTCTACTCCTCATTGCCGTCGTCTGACGGTGAATTGGCTATTTGAATCCCGGTACGAATCGCAGCAGCGATTCCCACCACGAGAGCGGGGGTAGCGGCGTCGGTTGAGGCCGCACCACGTACCGCTCCGGCAACGTCACGCGCGAGGGCGCTGCGGCGTCGACTTTGATCCCGACCGACGGCGTCGCCGGCACCATGCCGAGCCGCGCCATCGCCAGCTCGCGCATCTGTCCTTCGTTCGCGCTCTGCGCGATCTGTGCTTCCAGTGAGCGCACCTGTGCGCTGAGGTCCCGGCGATCCGTCTCCAGTGCGCCGAACTCGTACCCCGCGGTCGCCGCCTGGCTCGTCTGCATCACTTGGAGCAAACCGACCGCCGCCACCACGAGCAGCGCGAGCGCCGCCAGCAGCGTGCGAGGGATGTGGTTGGCCGACGGCAGCCGGACCGGCGTCCGCGCCGCGATTCGAGGAAGCGTTGCCATCAGGCCGCCTCCCCAAGAATCGATGACGCCACGCGCATCCGCGCTGAGCGGGATCGCGGGTTCCGCGAAACCTCGCTGTCGCTTGCCTTCTGCGCCCGCCGTCCGACCAGCCGCACGGTGGCGACGTGACCGCAGACGCAGACGGGCGTGCGAGGCGGACATAGGCAAGCGCTTGACTCCTTGAACATATATTGCTTCACAACCCGGTCTTCGAGCGAGTGGAAGGCAATAACGACAAGGCGACCATCAACGCCGGCGAGCAGGCCGCGGGCTGCTTCAAGCGTGTCAGCCAGGAAGTCCAGTTCCTGATTGACTGCTATCCGCAGGGCCTGGAACGTCTGAGTGGCGGGGTGAATATGACGTTCCCGACCCCGTCCCACGGCCTGCTCGATGGCGTTAACAAGTTCAAAGGTCGTCCGCATCGGGCGTCGCTCCACGATGGCGTGGGCGATCCGGCGGCTCCGCTTCTCCTCTCCAAACTGATAGATCAGGTCGGCGAGGTCCCCCTCGTCGGTCTCGTTGACTAGATCAGCCGCCGTCAGGCCGGCCGTCGTGTCCATGCGCATGTCCAGCGGCTCATCCCGTTGGAACGAGAATCCCCGGCCCGGCGTGTCGAGCTGCATCGAGGACACACCGAGGTCGAACAGGATCCCGTCCACCTCCGTGAACCCCTGCTCCCGAGCCACGCGGTCGATCTCCCGGAAGTTGGCGTGCACCACCACGACCGCGTCACCGAAGCGCGCCAGCCGTTCCGTGGTCATCGCCACCGCGGTCGGGTCCTGGTCGATCGCCAGCAGCCGGCCCCCCGGCTGCGATGCCTCGAGGATTGCCTCGCTGTGCCCGCCGAGCCCTGCGGTCGCGTCGATATAGCGACCACCCGGCCGCACGTTCAGCCCGGCCATGGCTTCACCGAGCATGACTGGCTCATGACGCGGCCCATTCGAGGCCTCTGGGCGAGAAGCACGGAACGTGCTCACTTGGTGAGCTCCTCGGCTTCGGCCGCTGCCAGCGCCGTCTGCTCCTCGAGCCACTTGGCCTGGTTCCACAGTTCGAGGTGATCACCGCACCCCACGAATACCGCGCGCCCGTCCAGGCCGGTCGTGGTGCGAATGCCCTGCGGAATCAGCACGCGCCCCTGCTTGTCGAGCTCCACCGGGAACGCCGCCGCCAGGAACTGACGCCGAGCCCGCCGAGCCGCCAGCGTGCGAGTGCTCTCGTCGTCGCCGGACAGCCGTAGCTCCGTCTCCGCCTGGAAGTCATCGGGCGACCACAGTTCGATGCAGCCCTCGACGCTCGGACGGACCACGCCACCGGCCTCAAAGCCGCGGCGGTAGACCGACGGCACCGCAACGCGGCCGCGATCATCCATGGCGTGCTCGAAGGTCCCGTAGAAGTACAAGCCTGGGTCCGCCCCTCCGGCCCCGAAGGACCGGCCTGAAAACACTGCACGAGTAGGTCACAGGGTTAGTTCCCCATTTCCCCCCACTTGTGCCCCGAGAGCCTAACACCCGCCCCCAAAGCCCTGCAATGCCACCCGACGGGCAAGTTATCCACTTCCTTCTCTACATAACAATTTGGAGCGAGGCGTACCGTCAAAGCGATGCTTTTGAACGACACAGATCTCCACGCGCTCAACGAATCCGAGCTCTTCAAGCCGCTGGGTGACGCCCATGTCCGTACGATCGCCGAGATCGCCACGGTGTCCGTAGTCCCCCCTGGCGAAGTCCTGATGAAGCAAGGCGAGTGGTCCGAGATGTACGCGATCGTCGACGGCATGCTGCGAGCCGAGGTGCAAACGCTCGCGGGCCCCTATGCCATCGTCATCTCGGCGCCGGAAGTCTGCGGCTGGCCGGCCCTCGTTTACCCGTACACCCAGATCGCCACCATCTCGACCGCGACTGAATGCCGGCTGATCACCCTGCCGGTACAGGCGCTGCGAGCGCTGCTCGACGCCGATGAGTCCATGAAATTGGCGGTGATCATGCAGATCGCCGTCCTCGCCATTCGCCAGGTGCACTCCGCCGCATCCGTGCTGAACGGCAATGAGCCCTTCAGCTCCGTATCACCCGCCTAGCCCTCGCCGCCCTCAGCCGCGCCTCAACCGTTCGAGGTTGACGACGCCGACCTCCAGTGCATATAACCAAATAGTAATCATCACTACGAGGTTATGCATGCCAACCACCACAACACAGGAGAGCCCCCGAGGGGGCCTGGACGACACCTTCGCTGCCCTCGCCGATCCCACGAGGCGTGCCATCCTCGCCCGCCTCGCCGACCGGGGAGACGCCTCCGTCGCCGAGCTCGCCGCACCCTTCGACATGACCCAGCCGGCCATCTCCAAGCACCTCAAAGTCCTCGAGCGCGCCGGCCTCATCACCCGCCAGCGCCACGCCCAGCGAAACCTCTCGCACCTCGAGGCGACCCCACTGCGCGCCGCCGCGCACTGGGTCGAGACCTACCGCCAGTTCTGGGAGGAGAGCTTCGGGCAGCTCGACGCGCTGCTCGTGGAACTACAAGCCAACGAGTCCAATGCGCCGCGGTCCGGATCCGCGGTGCCAGCAAACACAACGCACACAG
>JBAXNX010000005.1:0-19463 GCA_037133575.1 Chloroflexota bacterium | reverse complement strand
CGCTCGATCGAGGCGATCTGGCGCATCGAGTCGGCTCGCATCATCGCGGGCCTGACTCGGATGACTCGTGACGTCGGTCTGGCTGAAGAGCTCGCACAGGATGCGCTCGTGACGGCGCTGGAGCGGTGGCCCGAATCGGGCATCCCCGACAACCCGGGCGCGTGGCTGACGGCCACCGCGAAGCGACGCGCGATCGACATGTTCCGCCGCAATCAGCGGCTGGGACAGAAGCTCGAGACGATCGGTCGCGAGCAGGAAACGGAAGACGAGATGGACCTGAGCCACCTCGATGCAGACGACACCATCGAAGACGACCTACTGCGGCTGATGTTCATCGCGTGCCACCCGGTGCTGTCACGCGAGGCGCGCGTCGCGCTGACGCTGCGGCTGCTCGGCGGACTGAGCACCGAGGAGATCGCGCGAGCGTTTCTCGCGCCGGTCACGACCGTGGCGCAGCGACTCGTGCGGGCGAAGCGGACGCTCAAGGAAGCGAACGTCCCGTTCGAGGTGCCAACGGGGCCCGAACGTGAGGCGCGACTGTCCTCGGTGCTGGAAGTCCTCTACCTCGTGTTCAACGAGGGGTATGCCGCGACGGCGGGCGAAGACTGGATGCGGCCCGCGTTGTGCGAGGACGCGATGCGGCTCGGGCGTGTGCTCGCCGGCCTCGCGCCTGCTGAGTCCGAGGTGCACGGGCTCGTGGCGTTGATGGAGATCCAGGCGTCGCGGACACATGCCCGGCTCGGGCGCGACGGTCAGCCGGTGCTGCTGATGGACCAGGACCGCTCGCGGTGGGATCGCATGCTCATCCAGCACGGCCTGACTGCACTCGGACGTGCCGAATCGCTGGGCGGTGCGTTCGGGCAGTACGCGCTGCAGGCGGCAATCGCGGCGTGCCATGCGCGCGCTCATACGGCCGACGAGACGGACTGGGAACGCATCGCCGCGCTCTATGACGCGCTCGCAGCGGTTTCGCCCTCGCCGGTCGTCGAGCTCAACCGTGCGGTCGCTGTCTCGAGGGCGTTCGGGCCGGCGGAAGGGCTTGTGATCGTCGACCGCCTTGTCGCGGATGGTGCGCTGCGCGGCTATCACCTGCTGCCGAGCGTGCGCGCCGACCTGCTGATGCAGCTCGGGCGGTTCGAGGACGCGCGCGCGGAGTTCGAGGCGGCCGCCGAGATGACCTCGAACGAGCGAGAGCGGGCGCTGCTCCTCACGCGCGCGTCAGAGTGTGCCGCGAGTCAGACCGGGGAGTAGCCTCGCACCATCACATTCGTACCTGAACGTGAACGGTGGGCGGCACGGATGACGGCAGCACCAGCGGCGACGGATACGCGAGTCACACAGCGGCAGGTGGTCGTCTTCAGCCTGGTCGGGCTGGCCATGCTGGTGACCTCGATGCAGGGGTCGTCGATCGCGGTCGCGCTGCCGGACATCGTCGATGACCTGCACGCGCCGCTGCGCTGGGTGGGTTGGGTGCTCACCGTGTTCTCGCTCGCACAGGCTGTCTCGATGCCGATCGTGGGCAAGCTGAGCGATGAGCTCGGGCGCCGCACGGTGTTTGTGGGCGGCCTCGTCGTTTTCGCGATCTCGAGCCTGCTGTGTGGCATCGCACCGAACATCTACGTGCTGATCGCGGCGCGTGCGCTGCAGGGCCTCGCTGGCGGCAGCCTGCTGCCCTCGGCGTACGGCATCATCGGCGACTCGTTCGAGGTGCGCCGCGCGCAGGCGATCGGGCTGATGTCCTCGGTGTTCCCGATTGGCTCGCTGATCGGTCCGACGGCCGGCGGCGTGATCGTCGAGCACTTCGGCTGGCGCTGGACCTTCCTCGCGACGGTGCCGCTGGTGATCGGGGTCGTCGTGCTGGCGCGCATGCTGCTTTCGGCTTCAACAGCGCCCACGAAGTCGTCGGCGAAGATCGACGTGCCGGGTGTGGTGCTGTTCAGCCTTGCGGTGCTGTCGCTGGTGTACGGGCTGACCGAGCTCGGCAAGCGTGACGAGGCCGCGAGCATGGGCGTCGTACTCGCGAGCTTCGCGATTGCGGCGGTCTCACTGGTGACCTTCATGCGGCAAGAGCTGCGCGCGAGCTCGCCACTGATCGACCTGATGCTGCTGCGCCGCCGTGAGTTCGCATTCATGAATGCGCTGAACTTCTTCTATGGTGCCGGCATCTTCGGGCTGTTCTCGTTCATCCCGCTCTACGCGCAGCAGGGCTATGGGATGTCGCACACCGCCAGCGGTGCGCTGCTGACGCCACGCGCTGCGGCGATGACCGCCGCGTCGGCGCTGATCTCGATGTATCTGCCGCGGACGGGCTATCGCAAGCCGATCCTGTTCGGCCTCGCGCTGATGGTGATCACGCTCGTGTTGCTGTCGCGTGGGTATCACGACGTCAACGTGGCGGGTGTGGTCGTGCCGAACTTCGTCTACTTGAGTGTGCTAGTCGGTTTCACCGGCATCGCCTTCGGGATTTCTGGCCCCGCCGCGAACAACGCAGCGATCGAACTCGCGCCAGACAAGATTGCCGCGATCACCGGGCTCCGAGGCATGTTCCGCACCCTCGGTGGCACGCTGGGCACGGCGGTGGTGGTGCTTATCGCCTCGCGCGCCTCGTCTGAGGTGGCCGGACTGCAGATCGCGTTCATGGGCCTGGCGGTCGTCAACGTCATCACAATGACGCTCGTCTTCGGCACGCCCGACGCAGTGGGTGAGCGCGCCGCGCAGGTGCGCGCGGCCGATGCGGCGGCCGCCGAGGCCGCTCGCGACGGCGCAGCAGCGCCGAGCGCCGGCAGCTAGCTCGAGGCTACGAGCCGGCCTCGACTGCTGCGGCGATCGCCTTGCCCAGGTCTT
Source organism: Chloroflexota bacterium (assembly GCA_037133575.1). Classification (GTDB taxonomy): domain Bacteria; phylum Chloroflexota; class Dehalococcoidia; order UBA2979; family UBA2979; genus RH-chloro-G1. Next base: position 16,619 of record JBAXNX010000005.1, on the reverse strand, counting down.
CAGTGGTGGCGTTGCCGCCGATGTCGGCCGTGCGCGGTGCGCCGCTGCCCGGCTCGAGCACCTGCTCGATGGCCGAGACGATCGCATCGTGTGCCTCGCGGTAGCCGAGGTAGTCGAGGAGCAGCGCCCCGGACCAGATCTGGCCGATCGGGTTCGCGATGTGCTTGCCGGCAATGTCCGGTGCCGAGCCATGCACAGGCTCGAACAGCGACGGCATCTCGCGCGTCGGATTGAGGTTCGCGCTCGGTGCGATGCCGATGGTGCCGGTGCAGGCGGGGCCGAGGTCGCTGAGGATATCGCCGAACAGGTTGCTGGCGACGACCACGTCGAAGAACTCCGGGCGCTGCACGAAGTGTGCGGTGAGGATGTCGATGTGGAACTTGTCGACGCGTACGTCGGGGTACTGGGCGGCCATCGCTTCGACTCGCTCGTCCCAGTACGGCATCGTGATCGCGATGCCGTTGGACTTGGTCGCGCTCGTGAGGTGCTTCGCAGGCCTCGAGCGCGCGAGCTCGAACGCATAGCGCAGTACGCGGTCGACGCCGATGCGTGATAGCACGGTCTCCTGCATGACGATCTCGCGCTCGGTGCCCGAGTACATGCGGCCACCGATCGCCGAGTACTCGCCCTCGGTGTTCTCGCGCACGATGAACATGTCGATCTCGCCTGGCTCGCGCGCCGAGCCGTCGCGGCGCACGACGGGTGCGATGATGCCGGGCATCAGGCGCGCCGGGCGCAGGTTCACGTACTGATCGAACTCGCGACGGAATAGCAGCAGCGAGCCCCACAACGAGATGTGATCGGGCACGCGCGCGGGCCAGCCGACGGCGCCAAAGAAGATCGCCTCGTGTCCGCCGATCTGGTCCTTCCAGTTGTCGGGGAGCATCTGGCCGTGCTGCTCGTAGTACTCGACGCTCGAGAAGTCGAAGTGGTCGTACGAAAGATTGATCTCGAATCGGCGTGCGGCAGCGTCGAGCACGCGCAGACCCTCGGGCACGACTTCCTTGCCGATGCCGTCGCCGGGAATGACCGCGATGCGGTGCTTCGAGTTCGTCATGGTGCGCCCCCTGCTCGCCTCGATGCTCCGAGGTGTCCGCAGTCTACGGCTAGGAGGCGCCCTCGGTGCTGCTCGCGACGACGGGGGCGAGGGGCGCAGGGGTGTTCGCGAGGCCGGCCGGCTTCGGGGCGAGCGCGAGGCAGATCGCGGAGAGCAGCGGGCCCAGCGCGAGCGCGCTGAATGCGATGGTGTACGTGCCAGTGCGGTCGAACACCGCACCGACGATGATCGGCGCGAGCACGCCCACCGGCATCTGCGCGAGGTTCACGAGGCCATTGACGGTCGCGAACCGCCTCGCACCGAAGTAATCCGCGACGGTGGCCGCCTGCATCACGACCCACAGCGCCTGACCGAAGGCGAAGGTGAGGTAGTAGATCGGCAGCAACCAGAGCCGCTCCGGTGTGAGGAAAGCGAAGACCACGAGCCCGACGCTGAGGAACGCGAACCCGGCGACGAACATCGGGCGCCGACCGAAGCGATCGCCGAGCACGCCTGCCGTCGGTCGGAAGAGCAGCTGGCAGACCGCGTAGCCCACGCCGACGTACGTCGATCCGGTCAGCGAGAAGCCGACGTTCTGCAGATGCGGAATGGTGTGCACGGTCCACGCGGTGACCGCGCCGCCGCTCAGTGCGAGAGCGATCGAGAGCATGTAGAACGCGCGCGAGTGCAGGGCCTCCCTGACGCTCGCGCCGGTCAGTGGCACCGTCGCCATCGGCGTGCCGGCCTCGACTGGTCCGTCACCCTCGTCACCATCCGCATAGAGGCCGAGTTCGGCGGGGTGGTCACGGATCATCAGGCCCGAACCGAAGCCGAATACGAGCGCCGTGATCCCGCACATCACGAGCGCCTGGCGCCAGCCGTAGTGCGTGACCGCGTAGGCGAGCAGCGGGACGAGGAAGTACCCAGCGCCGTTGCCGGAGTTGAGCATGCCCATGGCGCGGCCACGCTTACGGACGAACCAGCGCATCAGTACGGAAGTGAACGAGGTGAAGGAGCCGATGCTCGCCCCGAGCGCGATGAGCATGCTCGCCGCGAAGTACGTCCAGATGCTGTTCATCACGGCGAACATGAAGAAGCCGGCGGCGAAGAAGACCGTGCCGACGAACACCATCTTGCGAGGCCCGAACCGGTCGATCAGCACGCCTACGAACGGGGCGAGGAAGCCCTGCTGGAAGCTCCGGATGGAGAACCCGGCCGCCACGAGGGCGCTACTCCAGCCGAACTCCTCACGGAGCGGGTGCACGAAGATGCCGAAGCCCCAGAACGTGATCGCCGACAGCACAAAGTTGTTCAACGCGCCGGCGCCGGTGATGTACCAGCCGTAAAAGGCGCGCGGGCGCTCGCTGGGGCGGTTTGCCATGGGCTCGGGGTTCTCCTCGGACCAGCAGGTGGGTTGCCGTGCACTGGAGCGATCGCAGGATACGGGGTGGCCTGCTGGGTCGCATTGACCGGCTCACTGAACCTTCATATCGTCTTCAAGTGAGACTGAGTATCAGGAAGCATCCATGACCGAGGTGACGGCACGCGTGGAGACGGGACGCGCTCAACCGCGCGAGCTCGCCGTGCGCGTGCGGGGCGCCGAGGCTCGCCACGGCGATCGAGTGGTGTTCGCCGGTGTCGATATCGACCTAACGCAAGGCGAGTTCGTCGCGATCCTCGGGCCGAACGGGACGGGGAAGTCGACCTTCATCACCGGTCTGTTGGGCCTCGGTCCGATGCATGCTACCGAGGTGTCCGTGCTCGGGTTACCACCGGGACGAGCTGGCACACGCATCGGCTATGTGCCGCAGCGGCGCCACTTCGATGCGAGCGTGCGACTACGCGGCGTCGATATCGTGCAGCTGGGGCTCGACGGTCATCGGTGGGGGATTCCGCTGCCGGGATTCCTCGCAGGGGAGCGCGGACGGCGCGATGCAGAGCAGGTGCGCCAGGTCATTCGCCTCGTGGGCGCCGAGGCGTACGCGCTGCGCGCGATCGGCGAGCTGTCAGGCGGCGAGCAGCAGCGGCTGCTGATCGGGCAGGCGCTCGTGTCACGGCCCGAGCTGCTGATCCTCGACGAGCCGTTGGACAGCCTCGACCTGCCGAACCAGGGCGCGATCGCCGATCTGCTCGGTGATGTGTCGAAGCGGCTCGGTGTGACGGTCGTGATCGTCGCGCACGACGTGAACCCAGTCCTCGAGCACCTCGACCGCGTGATCTACTTCGTGCGCGGCACTGCGGCGTCAGGCACGCCGGCGGAGATCATCAACTCTGAGACGTTGACGAGCCTCTACGGCACGCGCGTCGAGGTGCTGCGCACGAGCGACGGCCACCTCGTGGTCGTCGGGCACGTCGGCGATCCACACGGCGACGCGCACGTGCACCTCGTCCCGTAAGTCTCGAGGCGGACTACTCGCGGTGGTGTGGCGGCGTCACGCCATACGTCGGTGTGGCGATGCCTTCGTAGCGCGCTTTGAGTTGCAGCGCGAGCAGCTTCGAGTAGAAGCGCGACTGCGCGAGGTTGCCGCCGTGGAACCAGAGGCCGGGTTGCTGGGTCGGCTTCCACATGTTCCGTTGCTCGCCTTCCCATGGCCCAGGATCCTTCGCGGTGTCGGAGCCGATGCCCCAGACCTTGCCGACGCGATCGGCGACCTCCTGCGAGATCAGACGGGCAGCCCAGCCGTTCATGGAGCCGTAGCCGGTGGCGTACACGATCAGGTCGACGGGTAACTCGTTGCTGTCGCTGAGGGTGACCGAGCGAGGATTGATGCGCTCGATCGTCACGCGGCTGCGCACCTTGATGTCGCCTCGGATCACGAGCTCGGACGCTCCGGTGTCGATGTAGTAGCCGGAGCCACGGCGTTGGTACTTCATGCCGAGTCCGGACTCGTCCTCGCCGAAGTCGAGCATGAAGCCGGCCGCCTCGAGCGCCGCGTAGAACTCGGCGTCCCGTTCGCGGATGCGCTTCGTGCCCTCGATCCCGCCGAGGTGCATTAGCCGGTATGGCGTCGCCGCCGAGAGCATGTCAGCGGTCTCGGTACTCAAGCCGTCGTCAGCGGCCTGCTGCGAATAGATCGTGCGGTTCGCCGCGAGCGTGTCGGAACGTGCCACGGTCGTGCCCGAGCGCTGCACCATCGTGACGTCGGCTCCGTTCGCCCAGAGCGCGGCGCAGATGTCATGGGCCGAGTTGTTCGAGCCGAGCACGACCGCGTGCTTGCCGCGAAACGGTGCGCCCGAGGTGAATGCGCTCGAATGCATCTGTGCGCCCTCGAACGTGTCGGCACCGGGCAGCGCGGGCACGTTCGGCACACCGGACATGCCGGTCGCGAGGATGAGGTGGTTCGGGCGCAGGGTGACCACCTCGCCGTCGCGGTTGACCTCGACAGTCCAGCGTTCGCTCTCCTCGTCGTACTCGGCGTGTGTGCAGGTGGTCGAGCCCCAGTAGTTGAGGTTCATGACCTTCGTGTACATCTCGAGCCAATCGCCGAGCTGATCCTTCGGCGTGTAGATGGGCCAGTGATCGGGGAACGGGATGTACGGCATGTGGTCGTACCAGACCGGGTCGTGGAGGCAGAGCGACTCGTAGCGGTTGCGCCATGAATCGCCGGGACGCGCGTTGCGCTCGATGATGATCGTGGGGACATCGAGTTGGCGTAGGCGTGCGCCGAGCGCGATGCCGCCCTGGCCGCCGCCGATGATCACGCAGTACGGCTGCTGCTCGTAGCCGAGCGCAGCTTCTTCTTCCGCACGCAGCTGCCCCCAGCTCTTCATGCCGGGGACGATGCGGTTCTCGGTGCCGACCGGACGTGTCGAACGCAGTTGCTCCTCGTGACCGTCGAGGTCTTGCGCGACGGTGAGCAGCGTGAAGCACTTGCCGTCGCGCAGACGCAGTCGTCCACGCCCGTGGGCGACACGCGTCTCGAACGTCACCCATGCTTCGATGATGCCGTTGGCCTCGGTCGTCTCGCCGTCGACGCGCCAGTCGCGAGGTGCGACATCGGCGAGTCTTGCCTCGAGCATCTCGCGGATCTGCGCAGGTCCTTCGAGCGTCTTGATGTTCCAGGTGAACGCGACGAGGTCACGCCAGTACGACTCGTCGTGGAAGAGCGCGACGACCGCATCGAGGTCACGCTGTGTCAGCGCAGTCTCGAATGCATCGAGCCAGCGCGTGGCCTGCTCGGTGAGCGTGGACGTTGCAGTGGACGCAGTGGTCATGGCGCACCCCCTCGGACGCGGGGATGGTAGCGCCGCGAGCCTAGCCGTGGGCGCGCATGAACTCGACGATTGCGTCGCACGCCGTCGCGAGGTTGTCCGCGAGCGTCCGCCCCGTCGCCTTCCTCGGCTGCAGCGAGTGATCGCTGTCGGCGAACCACCGCACGTCGATGGCGCTCGACAGCGTGTAGCTCTGGACCTCCTCGCGGCTGCCGAAGGCGTCGCGCTCGCCCTGGAGGATGAGCGTCGGTGTCTCGAGGCTGGCGAGGTGCTCCGTGCGGAGCTGCGTCGGCTTGCCGGTGGGGTGGAACGGGTAACCGAGGCAGACCAGGCCCTGCACGTGCTCGGTGTCCGCGACGAGGCTGGCCATTCGTCCGCCGAAGGATTTGCCGCCGATAAACACCCGCTCACCTCCGCCGAGCGCGGCTATGACCTCGTGCCAGGTGGCGCTGGTGACGGGCGGGCGGTCAGGCGGACGCCGCTGGCCTTGGCGCCGAGCGACCATGTACGGGAACTCGAAACGCACGAGGTGCACCTCGCGCTCGGCGAGGGCGCCGGCCAGGGCTTCCATCCACGTGTGGTCCATGGGTGTCCCAGCGCCGTGGGCGAGGACGAGCGGTGTGCCGCGCTTCGGGCCGGTGTGGAGGAGGTCGGTCGTCATGGCCGGGGTGACACGTTACAGAGTGATATCACGCGCGGCGTTACCGTTGCGAAGCAGAATCCGACGGCTATGCACCAATGTTCATAGCGCTGGCGGTTGTGGATTACCCTGCCGCCGCGCTGTCGTTTGTCGAGGCTTCAGCGGCCGCTTCGGCCTCGGCCTCCTCCTCGACGGCCTCGAGGAACATCCACTCCTCGGCCTGATCCTTGGCGACATCGAGGTAGTCGAAGCCATGCAGGACGGCGTAGTACTCGTCCATGTTGGTGTCGCCGATGTGCTGGTAGGAGTCGGCCTCGAATTGGGCTTTTATCTCGTCCAGCTTGTGCTTGTGGACGACGAAATCGATCTCGATGCCGGCCTTCTCCCAGATGGCGCGCTGCACTGAGACCGGGCGGTCCGAGGCGCTGCCGATGATGTACCCGAGCTTGCGAGCCCGGCGGACCATCTCGAAGGTCACGCGACCGGGTGGGTCGCCTGCCTCCAGGGTGCCGTCGATATCGAAGCTGATGAGCTTGGGCATGCAGCGCTCCCTCGGCTAGCACCGTAGCATTGCGCGGGCGCCCGGAGAACGGGGCGGCAGTTTCGAGGGGGGAACGGCATGGCTGGACCGCTGGACGGTCAGATCGCGGTGGTGACGGGTGGCGGCCGAGGCATCGGCAAGGCCTGCTCGCTGGAGCTGGCGAAGGCCGGCGCGACGGTGATCATCAACTACACGAACGACCAGGCCTCTGCGAACGCGACGTTCATGGAGATCATCAAGGACGGCGGTCAGGCTCTGGTCGTGCGCGCCGACGTCTCGGATCCCGAGGCGGCGAAGTCGCTCATCGACTCGGCGATTGAGTCGTATGACAAGGTCGACATTCTGGTGAACAACGCGGGCATCAATCGCGACCGCACGATCGCCCGTATGTCCGTCGAGGAGTGGGACACGGTCATCAAGACCGACCTGTCCTCGATGTTCTACTGCACGTCAGCGGTTGTCCCCGGCATGCGGGAGCGGAACTACGGCCGCATCATCAACATCTCCTCGATCATCGGGCAGATGGGCAACGTCGGTCAGGCGAACTACGCCGCCGCGAAGGCCGGCGTGATTGCGTTCACACAAACCGCTGCCAAGGAGCTCGCGCGCAACCAGATCACGGTGAACGCGGTGTGCCCGGGCTTCATCGAGACCGACATGGTGGCGTCGCTCAGCGACGAGGTGAAGACCGCGGTGCTCGCCAACATTCCGCTCGGTCGCTTCGGCACCGCCGACGAGGTTGCGGCGATCGTGCGCTTCCTCTGCACCGAGGGTGGCTTCTTTACCGGCTCGCAGCTCTCGCTCAACGGCGGACAGCACATGTAACTGCGCTGTCGGTCGCCGCCCGCAAGCGGTTGGCGACGAAGTGCGGGCGAGGTCTTGCGACCTCGCCCGCGTGGCGCGCTGCGCGAAGCAGCGTTGAACCCTGAGCAATCGACTCGGTTTGGAGCCCTAGCGAGTCGCGGACGCCAAGTCGTCACGCATGCGTGCTGCGTCGTCGCGAATGCGACTGAGGTCGTCACGCATCTTCGAGGTCACCTCGGCCCAGTCGGTGTCTGCCGCGCGCTGACCCCAACGCTTCGCGGCCTTCCCCAGCGCACCCGCCGCGGCCATCGAGCCCGCGGCGGCCATCTGTGCGATCTGGCGCTTCTTGGTGGCGCGACGGCGTCGCATCACCATGTACCCGATCATCAGCGCGCCAAAGCCGAGTACCGCACCGACTACCGGGATGGGCGGCATCCAGCCCATCGACTGCTGCTGCATCGACTCGAAGTCCACGCGCGGGCGGTCGTGTGGTCGTGGCCCCGAATCATGGTCCGGTCGGTGTGTTTCCTCGGCGGCCGCACCACGAATCGGTGGGCGGGGTGGCGCAGGGTTAGCGCCTGAGGCAGCCCCGACCGGGCCAGAGGTTCCGGTGTGTGTCTCCTCGTCGGCGACGTCGTGGGGCGCGATTACGTGCCCGTTCACGACCTGCTCGAGGTCACGCTTTGCGTTCTCGGCTGCGTAGCCGAGCCGTTCCTGGAGCATGCCGAGCAGTTGCTCGTGGTCGCCCTTGGTGAGGTCGAGATCTGCCTCGGTGAGGGCCGGCCACCGCGTTTGCATCCGCTGCTTCAGGTCGTCCCAGCCGCCCTCGTGCTGTTGTGGTGCTGTGGCCATTGTTCGCCTCCGTCCCCGTCGCTGTTGGGACGAGCCTACGTGCGAGGCAATTGCGGACGCGGATGCGATCGCGCACTTCCGTATCAGGTGAGTTGCGGTCGGCATAACCGTCAGTCTGAATCGCCTCAAGGCCTGCGCTGCGGTGAAGAACCTGCCGATACCTACGACATGGGCAGTAACGGCTTTGAGCAGTGGGCGCGGATGCTGGGTTGGCAGACGCAGGTGCTCCTTGAGCGGGAGGGCTACGACGTCGGCTCGCTCCCACGCGTCAATCCTCGGGCGGCGACCGCCTCGAGTCCCACGAGGCGGGGACGGCGCTTTGGCTTGCTTCCGCGCCGCATTGGGCCGCGCGACCGCTAGGCGACGCGTTACAACTCGGCCTGTACGCGAGCAATTCGCTGATTTCGCGAGATCGTCGTTTAACCTGTTATGACTGCCCGCTGGAGGCGCCTCCGGTCGGTTGGCATGTGCGCTCGTGGCCCTCGGTGCGGGTTGATGGGCGTGTGATGCTGGATCCGATCAACGAGATGCTTTTGTAAGCGCCTCTGGAGGCTCGATGCCTATCTCAACCTGTCCCCGCTGCACCAGCCGTATGGTTCGCGACGCAGTCGAGAACGACGGAACCATGACCTGTGTGACCTGCGGGAATCGCGTGTACCCCGGGCGCGTGCGTGCTTTCGCCGCCGCCGCCGTCGCCGAGTTCGATACCCGCCGCCGAGCCGGTCCGCGCCTGCGCGGGAACGGTCGAGACGCCGTCTAGAACACGTTCGTGTTCCGCACCGACAACTCGTACGCTGGCCCAGCAGTCCGCGTACGAGCGATGAGGTGAGCGGTGCAGGACGTACCGATCGGGCACCATGAGCGCCGAGGCCCCTCGAAATGGACAATCGAGGCGGCGCTCCTGCTGGTGCAGTTCGGGATGGGGCTCGGGTTTCTCTCCCCGGCCCCGCTCTTTCCGCTGATCATCGATGAGTACGACGTGAGTCGCGCCGCCGCGAGCCTGCTCGTGGGCGGCACCTCCCTGGGCGTCGCGCTCGCGCTGGTGCCGGCCAGCATTCTCCCTGCGCGCATTGGCACGAGGTGGGCCGTCACGCTTGGCGGCGTGCTGCTGGCCTCGATGCTGCTCACCCCGCTAGCGAATAGCTTCGCGATGCTCCTTGTACTGCGCATCCTCTTCTCGCTCGGTGCTGCTGTACTGCTGAGCGCGCTGCCGGCTGTGGTGGTGCGCTGGTTCGAGCCGCGTGAGCTCGCGCTGGTGAACGGGCTTGGCATCGTTGCGCAGACGCTTGGCGTCGCGACCTCGATGTCGGTGGCTGCGAGCATTGCAGCGGTCGTCGGCTGGCATCTCACGCTGACACTGTTCGCTGCCGTGGTTGGTTCCGCCACGGTCGTGTGGGTGGTCATGAGTAGCGGTGCTGCGAATGATGCCGGGGGTGCTGCGGCACTCTCGATGCGGGACATTCGCGATGTTGCTGGCGACCGACTGACGGTCCTGCTCGGGCTGGGGTTCGCTGGCGCGCTCGGCGCGAACATCTCGTTCGCCTCGTGGCTGCCCACGTACTATCAGGAGCAGTTCGCGTTCAGCCTGGAGCGCGCCGGGCAGACCGCTTCGGTGCTCACCATCTTCGGCATGATTGGCTCGCTGCTCGGGTCGGTGCTGCCGATGCGGTTTCCGCGGCGCAAGCCGTTCTTGCTCCTGGCCGGTCTGCTCATGCCGGTCGCCGGGGTGGGTTGCTTCCTGGGCACCTCGAACGCAGTGCTGCTCCCCAGCCTCGCGCTGTTCGGCGTGGCGACCTCGATCTTCATTCCCGTGATGATGACCATCCCGATGGAGGCATCCCGCATCGGCCCCGCACGTGCAGGTGTCGCTGTGTCGGTGATCCTTGGAGCGGGAAACTTCAGTGGCTTTGTCGTGCCGCTGCTCGTGGGCACGGCGCGCGATGTGAGTGGGACGTTCGTGTTCGGCCTCGCGATCGCGGGCTGCCTCGCGTTGGCGCTGGCTGTGAGCGCGCTCGTGATTCCCGAGACCGGGCCCGTGCTCGCACGTCCGGCGCAGCAGTCTGCCTAGTCGTACCTCGTTCGAGTTCGGGCGCGGTGCTATCGTCGCGCCCGCTGCCCCACATGCATGCCGAGGAGTTCGAGATGGCCATCCGCGTCGTCGTTGCCGGCGTCGAGTTACCTGGAGGCGCTGCCGACCAGATCCGCGCTGTGTCTTCCGAGTACGACGTGCGCATCCTCGGTCGCGGGGAGATGGACGATGCGACCTTGCGCGGCGCGCTCGCGGACGCCGAGGTCGTCTTCGCCAACTGGTCCGGTCAGTGGAACGACATCATCACCTCGCTTAGCTCCGTCGCGCCGCAGCTGCGCTGGCTGCAGCTCGGCTCGGCGGGCGCGGACGCGCTCACGCCGGCTGCGCTAACGAGCGGGGTGCGCTTCACGACGACTGCTGGATTCAACGCCGTGCCGATCGCCGAGTACGTGGTCGGCTGCATGGTGATGTTCTCCAAGGGCTGGCCTCGCCTCGCGCGCAATCAGGCCGCGCACGGCTGGGAGCGCATCCCGGTCACCACGCTCGTCGGCAAGACCGTGGGCATCGTTGGCTTCGGCCACATCGGTGCTGAGGTGGCAAAGCGGGCGAAGGCGTTTGGCTGTCGCATCGTCGCGACGCGCCGCTCGTTCGCTACGGGGGGTGGCGACCCACTGCTCGACGCTGCGTATGCGCCGTCCGAGGTGGGCAAGTTGCTCGCGGAGAGCGACTTCGTGGTGCTGTCGGCGGCGCTGACCGCTGAGACGCGCGGTCTGATCGATGCCGCTGCGCTCACCTCGATGAAGCGGAGCGCGTATCTGATCAACGTGTCACGTGGTGAGGAACTCGACGAAGAGGCACTGGCCTCGGCGCTGCGAGAGGGGACGATCGCCGGCGCGGCGCTCGATGTTGCGACGAAGGAACCGCTGCCGCCGGAGCACCCGCTGTGGGACCTCGACAACATCATCATCACGCCGCACATCAGCGGCCGCGTCGCCGACCTGTACGGCCTGGCGACGAACGTGTTCTGCGACAACCTGCGGCGCTACCTCGCTCACGAGCCGCTGGCCAACGAGGTTGATCCGGCACGCGGCTACTAGGTCGCGCGCGCTCGAGGTTGACTCGTCCGCGATGGTGGAGCGATGAAGCGACTCATTCTCCTCTCGATGGCTGTGCTCGCGCTCGTCGCGTGTCGGTCGAACGCACCAACACGTTCGGCGGCTGATGGGCTGCAATCCTTCCGCTATGACCTGACGGCGGTGACCACCGGCGTCTTTGGCGACGCGGCGACTGGCGCCGGGGATGCATCGTTGAAGGTCGCTGTGACCGGTGACGTCGCGGATGCCCATCGCGAGCGCGCACTCACCGAGATGAAGCTCGGCACCAGCACCGTGAATCTCGAGCGCGTACGTATCGACGACAAGGCCTGGTCGCGCGATGGCAAGTCGAGCAATTGGACGCAGGGCCTGGCAAGTGCCACGAGCGGGACCGCGGGCCTCGGCCTCGACAGCACTGCGCTCATCGGCGCCGACGCGCATGCGCGTATCAAGACTGCGCTTGATGGACTCACTGCGACCGAGGAGCAGGTCGGTGATGTCGTTACGCAGCGCTATACGGTTCCGGCCGAGCGCATGCGTGTCATCCTCGGTGCGAGTGCGACGGGTGAGCAGACCTCGCTCGGTCGCATCACGAAGGAATCGACGTTCTGGGTGACGAAGGACGGCCAGCTGCCGGTGAAGCTCGTCACTGACACGTCACCAACGACCGGCGGCACTGTGCACATCGAGGTCAGCGTGCGCGACCGCAACGCCAGCATCGAGGTGAAGCAGCCCGGCCAGGGCTAACGCGAGCCTTGGCTAGCGGCGTTCCAGAGGCGTCGTCCCCGGGCCTGCGGTCTCGAAGCCGCGCAGCAGCACGTCGGCGAACTTCTCCGCGAGCTCCTCGGGCGTCTCGCGACCGCCTGGCCGGAACCACTCCGGCGCGAAGCGGATGATTGACCAGACCGAGAGATTCGCGATGTCGGTCGATACGCCAGTCCACTCACCCTGTGCGCGAGCGTCGTCGATCACCTGCCGCATCACCGTGTCGATCTGGCGCCGTGTCGGCGCGATCTCACGGGCCGGTCCTGCCTCGATGCTGCGTTGTTCTCGGTAGGCGAGGGTGTACGCGGGCTCGCTCGCCATCAGCGAGAAGGTCTCGCTCAGGATGGCGCGCAGCTTGTCGGCCGGTGTCGCATCGCTGTTCGCGACTGCTGTGAGTCGGTCATAGAGCTGCTGATGCACGCCCTGCACGAGGTCGATCAGCAGCTGCTGCTTGCTGCCGATGTACCAGTAGAGCGTGGGCACGGTAATACCCGCCGCGGTCGCGATGTCGCGCACCGACACCGCATCGAAGCCGCGTGCCGCAATCAGATCCGAGGCGATGCGCCGGATCTCGAGCTTTCGGTCAGGAGTGCGATCGACAATCGGTGCTTCCATCGGAGCCTCTGTGGTGCGCGCGCGGGCACGCTAACACGTCGATTACGTTCGTTGCACGATTTGGAGACTCGGACGTACGCGTTAGAGCCAGACGTGGGGCGGCTCGGGGCGGACGTGTCCACTCGCCAGCGCAGTCTCGGCGACGGCGCGGGCGACGCGCAACGGCACATCCGGGTTGAAGACCGAAGGCAGCAGGTAGTCGTCGCTGAGTTGGTCGTCGGGGATGCTCTCGGCGATCGCGCGCGCCGCAGCGATCTTCATGTCCTCGGAGATCTCTGTCGCGGCGACATCGAGTGCTCCTCGGAACAGCCCGGGGAAGCATAGGACGTTGTTGAGCTGGTTCGGGTAGTCGGAGCGACCCGTTGCGATGATCCGCGCCTTGCCCATGATCAGCTCAGGCATGATCTCGGGCTCTGGGTTGGCGAGCGCGAACACCATCGAGTCAGGGGCCATGCTCGCGATCTGGTCCGCGCTCACGACGCGTGGTCGCGAGAGCCCGAGGAAGAGGTCGGCACCCACAAGCGCATCGCCGATGCTGCCGCGGAAGTCCTCGCGATTGCTGTGCTGTGCGAACCACTCGAGGCCGGGGCTCATGCCCTCCGTGCGCCCCTCGTAGATCGCGCCGAAGCGGTCGAAGCCAACGATGTCGCGCACGCCGAAGTTGATCAGGATGCGCGCGCATGCGAGGCCGGCCGCACCGGTACCAACGAGCACGACTCTCAGGTCCTCGGCGCGCTTGCCTGTGAGCTTGAGCCCGTTGATGACGGCCGCGAGCACGACGACCGCCGTGCCGTGCTGGTCGTCGTGGAACACGGGAATGTCGAGTTCGGCCTTGAGGCGCTCTTCGATCTCGAAGCAGCGAGGCGCCGAGATGTCCTCGAGGAGGATCGCGCCGAAGCCGGGCGCGATCGCTTTCACTGTTGCCACGATGCGGTCCGGGTCGGTGGTGTCGAGGCAGATCGGCCATGCGTCGACCCCGCCGAATGTCTTGAAGAGCATGCACTTGCCCTCCATCACCGGCATCGCCGCTGCCGGCCCGATATCGCCGAGGCCGAGCACGGCGGTCCCGTCTGTGACGACCGCGACCGTGTTGGCTTTCGAGGTCAGCGACCACACCGCGTCGGGATGCTCGCTGATCTCTCGAGCTACGCGGACGGCGCCGGGGCTCCAGATCTGAGCGAGCTCCTGCGTGCCGCGGAGGTGGATCTTGTTGCGCACCTCGATCTTGCCCTCGTGGTGGAGCTGGAACGTGCGATCGGCGGCGTAGATGACCTCGACGCCGGGAATGGCCTGGATGGCGAGGACGGCGGCGCGTGCGTGGTTGGCGTTGCGGCAGGCGACCTGCATGTCGCGCATCACGTATCCGGGGCGCGCCTCGGCGATCTCGATGGCGCCGACGCTTGCCCCGACGCTGCCGACCGCACTCGCGACCCGGCCGAGGTTGCCCGGGCGGTTCTCGATGCGCAGGCGCACGAGCAGTTGATAGGACGAGAGTGGGCTGAGGTACTCGTCTTGAACGCGGGAGGAGCCGGAGAAGGCGGTCACCCCTCGATCATCGGGGCGATCGGCGGGCGAGGCAACGCGTGAGGGCCTCGAAACCGCTGATTTCGCGGTGGCCCTTGGCACTAAGCCCGAAATACTGTGATCTGTGCACCGACTGGGAGGGCGATGTCATGAAGAGCATTCTCATCTCCGTGGTGATTTCGGTCGTCCTCGGTGCCGTCCTGATTGCTGCGTTCAGCGGGGACCACGGTGGGCAGGGTCAGGCGGACTTCGCGCTGGCCGCCACTCCGGCTGGTCCGGCGAGCAACGCCACCGCACTGCCCACGAAGACTGCTGCGCCAGCCTCGGCCGGCGGTGGGGGTGGCGCAGCGCCGAACTCCGGGCTGCCAGGTCAGGCGATCGCTACCAAGAATGGTTGCACGGCATGCCACTCGACCGGCGGCGCTACGGGTGTCGGCCCGACATGGAAGGGCCTCGCGGGCCACGACGTGCCGCTCGCGGATGGCTCCACGGCGAAAGCGGACGACGCCTACCTCAAGGAGTCGATCACGAGCCCGAACGCCAAGGTCGTGAAGGGGTTCGCCCCGGGCCTCATGCCGGCGACCTTCGGCACGAGCCTGAAGCCCGAGGAGATCGACCAGCTGGTCGAGTTCATCAAGTCGCTTCAATAGCTCAAGCCACCTGACAAGCTGACGAAGGCGGGCCATCGGCCCGCCTTTGTTCTGTCTGCCGCCTCTCCGCTCTCGGCCTATACTCCGCCGTGATGTCTTGAACCTTCGACCGGGAGGCGTTTCCATGGCCACGATCAATCGCCCTTATCGCATCATTGGCACGCGTCCGGTGCGTCCCGATGGCGTCGAGAAGGTCACGGGCAAGGCGCTGTACGGCGCTGACCTGAAGCTCCCGCAGATGCTCTACGCGCGGCTGAAGCAAAGCCCGCATGCACACGCGATCATCAAGCGCATCGACGCCTCGAAGGCGCTGGCGCTGCCGGGTGTCGAGGCGGTCGTGACCGCTGCTGACTTCCCGGGTGCGCTGAGCATGGAGCGAGCCGGTGCGGGCCGCGGTGGCGACTCGCCTCGCAAGTTCGTGGTCGGCAACTTCATCGCGGTCGATAAAGCGCTGTTTTACGGGCACCCCGTCGCTGCCGTCGCGGCGACAAGCATCCATATCGCCGAGGATGCCCTCGACCTGATCGAGGTCGAGTACGAGGTGCTGCCGCCGGTGCTGACTGCACAGCAGTCGATGGCGCCGGGCGCGCCAATTCTCCACCCAGAGCTGCGAACCGCCGAGCCGCTCGGCGTGCCCACGAACAGCGACGCGCAGACGAACGTCGCCGCGCACCTCAAGCTCGAGATTGGCGACGTCGACGCGGCTTTTGCTGCCTCGGACATTGTTGTCGAGGACGAGTTCCACACCGGCACGACGCACCAGGGCTACATCGAGCCGCACACGGCGACTGCGACGTGGAACGCCGATGGCAGCCTCGTGATCTACTCGAGCTCACAGGGTTCGTTCGCGATCGTGCGTGACCCGCTCGCGACGATTCTGCAGATGCCGCCCTCGCGCATCCGGGTGGTGCCGCTGGAGATCGGTGGCGGCTTTGGTGGCAAGAACCGCATCTACTGCGAGCCGATCGCCGCGATGCTCTCGAAGAAGGCTGGCAAGCCAGTCCGCCTCACGATGACGCGCGAGGAAGTGATCCAGGCCACTGGGCCTACCTCGGGTGCCTACATCCGAGGCAAGATCGGCGCGAATCGCGACGGCTCGATCACGGCGATCCAACTGTGGATGGCGTATGAGGCTGGCGCGTTCCCGGGCTCCTCGATGGGTGGTGGCGTGAACACCACGCTTGGCCCCTACAAGCTCGAGAACGTGCGCATCGACGGCTACGACGTCGTCGTGAACCGGCCTCGCAACGCCGCGTATCGCGCGCCGGGCGTGCCAGCACCGACGTTCGCGGTCGAGTCGCTGGTCGACGAGGTCTGCGAACGCCTCGAGATGGACCCGATCGACTTCCGCCTCAAGAACGCGGCCCGCGAGGGCGACCGCCGTCCGAACGGCGTCGTGCTGACGGCGAACGGCAACATCGAGGTGATGGAGGCTGTGAAGAACAGCGCGCACTACCGCTCGGAACTCACGGGCAAGAACCGCGGACGCGGTATCGCGGTCGGATTCTGGAACGCGAACTCTGGCCAGCACAGCATCAATGCGCAGGTGAATACTGACGGCAAGATCACGCTCAACGGGGCGGCGATCGACATCGGTGGCCTGCGCGCCACCGAGGCGATGACGCTCGCGGAGGTGCTTGGCATCCCGTACGAGGACATCGTCGCGCGCACCGTTGACACCGACTCGATCGGCTACTCGAACAATACGGGCGGCAGCAGCACCGGCTCCGGCACTGCCGCGAGCGTGTTCAAGGTGGGCATGCAGATCCGTCAGTCGATGACCGAGCGCGCCGCGCGCATGTGGGAGATCGACGCCGCCGGCTGCGAGTATCGCGAGGACGGCAACGTGGTCGGGCC
>JBAXNX010000004.1:0-20237 GCA_037133575.1 Chloroflexota bacterium | reverse complement strand
GCGACCTGGCGCTGGTGGGCGATGCCGCGGACCTTGTTGGCCTGTTCCATGGTGGTTGCTCCGTGAATGATCGTGCCGGGGGCTGACTCGTCGAAGGTGCTGGCAACGAGGATCTCAACGCCGTACAGCGCGCCGACCTCAACCGCACGCGGGTGCATGACCACCGCGCCAGTCGTCGCCATCTCGAGCATCTCGTCGTAGCCGATGTCGCGCAGCGGGCGCGCCTTCGGTGCGATACGCGGGTCGGCCGAGTACACGCCGGCGACGTCGGTGTAGATCTCGCAGCGTTCCGAGCCCAGTGCTGCGGCGAGTGCGACCGCAGTCGTGTCGGAGCCACCTCGGCCGAACGTGGCGACATCGAGGTCATCGGTCATGCCCTGGAAGCCGGCCACGATCACGATGCGGCCGGCTTCGAGCTCGCGCTCCATGCGCGCAGTGTCGATGCCGGCGATGCGCGCGCGGCGGTAGACCGAGTCGGTGCGAATGCCGGCCTGCTGTCCGGTGAGGCTGATCGCCTCCATCCCCTGTTCGTTCAGCGCCATCGTCATCAGCGACGCCGAGACGATCTCGCCGGTGTGCATCAGCACGTCCATCTCGCGTGCCGACGGCCGACTCGTGATCTTGGAGGAGAGCTCGATCAGGTCGTCGGTGGTGTCACCCATCGCGGACACGACTGCGACGACGCGATCACCGCCACGCACGCGACGTGCGATGCGATCGGCCACACGCTTGATCTTGTCTGGGTCCGCGACTGACGAACCGCCGTACTTCTGGACAACCAGGGCCACGCGTTGCTCCTGACTCGCGGCTCGAGAAGAGCCGGTTTAGCTGCGCTCGATCACTTCGGCGCCGGCGGCGCGCATCGCGACGACTCGGGTGATGCCCGCAACGCCGCGCGCAGCGGCTGCCTCGCGCATCGCGCCTGCCACGTCCTCGCCGTTCGCCTGCACGAAGGCGGCGATCGTGGGGCCGCCGCCCGACAGGAACACCCCGAGGGCGCCCGCAGCGCGAGCTGCCTCGAAGATCGGGAACATCGCCTCGCCCTGGTAGATGGTCGCGCGCGCCGGCTGGTGCAGCACGTCCTCCGTGGCGACGGAGAGCAGGTCGTAGCGGCCGCCGGCGAGCGCGGCGACGAGCAGCGCGGCACGCCCGATGTTGTGCACGGCCTGGTTGCGGGTGAGCGAGGTCGGCAGCTTCTCGCGCGACTCCTCGGTGGGCATCGAGAACTCGGGCACGAACAGCGCGATGCGCAGATCGCTTGGTGGCGTCACCGTCGCGTGCGAGACGTCCTCGTCGTCGGCGACCACGATCTGGATGCCGCCGAGCAGCGCCGGTGCGGCGTTGTCGGCGTGGCGTTCGAGGTGGGTCGCGATGCCGAGCAGCATGTCTGGCGTGCGGTCCTGGGCGTTCGGGATGAGCTCGTTGGCCGCCATCAGTCCGGCTACTCGCGCCAGTGCGGAGACGCCGAGGCCACGGCCGACCGGGATATCGCCTCGATACTCGACCGTCAGGCCGGCAGGCGGCTCGACCCCGGCGCGGGTGTAGAGGGACAGCGCCGCGCTCACGACCATGCGCTCGATCGGCCCGTCCGGGCGCGCCGTTGCCGTGTTCGAGGTGCTGACGCGCACGTCAGCAGTCCAGTCGAGGGCGACCCCGAGGCTGTCGAATCCTGGCCCGAGATTGGCCGAGGTCGCCGGTACGCGGACGACCACGGACTGGGGAGCGTCTGGCATGGCGGCCAGTGTATGGGCGGCCTGTGAGGCGGGCAACGAACGCACAATGCGAGCGCTCGTTCGGTGGTGAGGCCTCCGCGTCCGCGATACACTATGTCTCGCGGAGCGTGCGCTCGCACGCCCATGGGGATCAAGGAACTGACATGGATGACGTCGTTGTCCTGAGTGGAGTGCGCACTGCCATTGGCACGCTAGGTGGCAGCCTGGCTGAGACCTCCGCGTCCGACCTCGCCGCGGCCGTCATCCGTGAGGCCGTATTGCGCTCCGGGCTGACCCCGGAGCAGGTGGACCAGGTCATCCTGGGCTGCGTCGGCCAGGTGGCCGAGGATGGCTACATCGCCCGTCACGCTTCGGTGAAGGGTGGCATGCCGATCGGCACCCCTGCCTACACCGTGAACCGCATCTGCGGGTCGGGCCTCGAGGCCATCAACACCGGTGCTCGCTGGCTCCAGACCGGTGACGCGAAGGTCATCGTCGCCGGCGGCGCCGAGAACATGTCGATGATGCCGTACTTGCTGCGCAAGGCGCGCTTCGGGTACCGCCTCGGCCACTCGACCCTCGAGGACGCGACCATGCACCTCGTCACCGACCCGTTCGAGAAGGTTCCGATGGGCATCACCGCGGAGAACCTCGCGACGAAGTTCGAGGTCTCTCGTGAAGCCCAGGACGAGTTCTCGGTCCGTTCGCAGGAACGCGCGCGTGCCGCGATCGACGCAGGCCGCTTCAAGGAGCAGATCCTGCCGCTCGAGGTCGCCAAGGGCCGCGAGAAGGTGACCTTCGACACGGACGAGCACCCCCGCAGCACCAGCCTGGAGGCGCTCGGGAAGCTCCGTCCCGCGTTCAAGAGCGACGGCATGGTTACCGCCGGTAACTCGTCCGGCATCAATGACGGTGCCGCTGCGCTCGTGCTGACCACTGCGGAGCACGCACGCGAGCTCGGCATCAAGCCGCGCATGCGTCTCGTCGCTCGTGCCGAGGCCGGTGTCCCGCCCGAGACGATGGGTGAGGGCCCGATCCCTGCGATCCAGAACGCGCTGGCCAAGGCCGGTTTGACGGTCGACGACATGGATGTCATCGAGCTCAACGAGGCGTTCGCGGTCGTCGCCGCCGCCTGCTCAACGGTGCTGAACCTGCCGCCGGAGAAGGTGAACCCCAACGGTGGCGCAGTTGCGCTGGGCCATCCGGTCGGCGCGACCGGCGCCATCCTCACCGTAAAGCTCATGTACGAGCTGGAGCGCACGGGTGGCCGCTATGGCCTGGTCTCGCTGTGCATCGGCGGTGGCCAGGGCATCGCGAGCATCTTCGAGCGCCTCGACTAGCCTCGACGCAACGCACACAACGAAGAGGCGGCCTTTTGGCCGCCTCTTCTGTTTGTCTCGAGTGCTACTTGTCAGCGCGTGAGGCAACGCCGCAGCGCGGACCACGCGTTCTCTGTCACCTCGTCTACCGGCAACGCGGCGTCGAGGATGATCCAACGATCGCTGTCGGCATGCGCGAGCGTGCGGAACCCCTCGCGCACATGCTCGTGGAAGGTGAGCTCCTCGCGTTCGAGGTAGTCCGTGCCACCCTCCGCCCCGCGCGCACGACCGCGCGACGGTGAGATGTCGAAGAGCAATGTGAGGTCGGGCTCGAGGCCGCCAGTCGCGAGGTCGTTGATCACCTCGATCGTCGCGATGTTCAGCCCACGGCCGTAGCCCTGATAGGCGATCGTCGAGTCAGTGAAGCGATCGCAGAGCACCAGTGCGCCACGTTCGAGTGCCGGCTGAATCACCGTCGCCACGAGCTCCGCCCGCGCGGCCGAGAATGTCATCAGCTCGGTCAGTGGGGTTGGCGCGTGCGTCAATCCGAACAGCGCGTTGCGCAGGTGTTCGCCAACCTCGGTGCCGCCGGGCTCGCGACAGGTGACGACCTCGCGGCCGAGTTCGCGCGCACGCTCACCGAGGCGAGCGATCTGCGTGGACTTGCCCGCTCCTTCGCCACCTTCGAGTGTTACGAGCAGACCTTGAGGGCTCACGCGCGCAGGTCTTCTTCGTCCCACGTGTCATCGCGCCCCGGACGCACGCCGCCGGTCGCCGTCACGAGCACGTGTCGGTACGGCTCGCGACCGCGCGAGGTCGACTCGACGCCGTGGCGACTCGCAAGCTCGTGCTGCAGCCGGCGGATGTACGCGTTCTGCGGTGCGAGCTCGACGGACGCTTTGCCGTCGAAGGCGACAGCAGCGATGGCGTCCTCGGTCTCGCGCAGTGCTGCGGTCATCGGGTCGTCTTGCTGACCGGGGCCGCGCATCTGCAGCAGTGCCTGCTCGATCTGCGCGACGGTGTTGTTACGCAGTACGTGCACGGGGATGCCTCGCACTTCCGCGTCGCGGATCGGACCCGCGCGGCGGCGGTAGTACGGACGCAGCGTCATCACGGCGTCCGCGTCCTGGATCGAGTCCACGACCGTCGCCGCCGAACGCGACGAATCAATCGCTTCTTCCAGCCGTGCGCGGCTGATGCCGAACGCGAGGATGCGGCGCTGCGGGCCGCCCGGCGCGGGTGGGATGCGTCGAGGTGTGCGCGGCTCGCGCTCCTCGCGAATCTCTCGAGGTTCGCGTTCTCGTTCGCCTCGTTCACCGCGGCTGCGGAAATCGCGGCGCTCGCCGTCACGGTCATCGCGTGCCATGCCGATGTGCTCGCCGCCGTGATCCTCGAGTGCGACCGCGACGCGCTCAAGCTCGGTGATCTGGCCGTCAGCGCCGATCGTGCGGATCTCAGCTTCAGCCTCGAAGCCACGCAGCAGCGTATCGACCGTTGCCGCGATGTCCTCGTGCACGGCGACCCTGTTGAACGCCTGGATCTCGACCAGTGCGGTAAACGTTGGGGGTGCGCGTCGTTCGAGCACGGTCTTCTGTGTGCCGCGTCGTCGCGCTTCCTCGTCACCGAGCGTGACCGATTCGATCCCGCCGATCAGGTCGGAGAGTGTCGGGTTCTGCATCAGGTTCGCGAGCTGGTTGCCGTGCGCGGTGCCGATCAGCTGCACGCCGCGCTCGGCGATCGTGCGAGCGGCCAGCGCTTCGAGTGCCGTACCGATCTCGTCGATCACGATCACTTCGGGCGTGTGGTTCTCGACTGCCTCGATCATCACCTCGTGCTGCTGCTCGGGGCGTGCCACTTGCATGCGTCGAGCACGACCCACGCCGGGGTGCGGGATATCGCCGTCGCCACCGATCTCGTTCGAGGAGTCGACGATCACCACGCGCTTGTGCAGGTCGTCGGCGAGCACGCGCGCAGCCTCGCGCAGCATCGTGGTCTTGCCAACGCCGGGAGGGCCGAGCAGCAGCACGCTCTTGCCAGAGTCGATCAGGTCGCGAATCACGCTGGCCGAACCGCTCACGCTGCGACCGATGCGGCACGTGAGCCCCACGATGCGGCCTCGACGGTTACGAATCGCCGAGATGCGATGCAGCGTGCGCGGTATGCCGGCGCGGTTGTCCTCGCCAAACTCGGAGACCTGCGACACGACCTGGTCGATGTCCTGCTCGGTGACCTCTTGATCTGTCAGTGGCACCTCGCGCCCGCCGCTGTAGCGCGCCGTCGCGAGGCGTCCGAGGTCCATGACGACTTCGATCAAGCCGTCGCGACCTGCCGCACGCGCGGCGGTTGCGATGCGCTCAGGGAGGCGTGCGAGCAGCAAGTCCTGCTCCGTGTACGCGTCATCAGCGAACGAGGTCGTACGGTCATCCACCACTCGGCACCACCGTCCTGGTTCTGATCGCCTCGCGAGCCATTGCCCGTACTGTGCGCATCGTTCGCTGGGCGAGCAGCACATACGTCGGGCCGGGCTCGAATCCATGATCGCGCAGCGCGCGTGCTGGGGTCGCATCACACATAGGCTGCAGCGCTAGCACGCGAGTATCGAGATGCACCTCGGCCGCTCGCAGCAACGCCTCGGCGCAGTCGCGTGCGTCCGCCTCGGCGATCACGGTGAGTTGCGAGCCGGTGGCGCGCAGTGCGGCCCGCGCTTGGCCTTGCTCGACCGCGATCTGCTGACGCATACCGCGCGCCCAGCGTCGCTCCTGAGCCGCGCCCCACTCGTCGAACGTCATACCGAGCGCCTGCCGTGCCTCGACCGGGTATGTTCGGCAGTACAGCTGGAACTCGAAGAACGCATCGGCCGCATCGCTGTCGCGTACCTGTACCGACGGCGTCGAGTCGACCTCGCTGCCGCGATGCGTGCGCGTCCAGAGCTGTTCTTCCAGCGCTACGGTGAAGCCCGCGCGCCGTGCTTCGAGGACTGCCGATGAGTCGGCCTCGAGGCGCAGCAGTAGCCGGCCGACGCGCGCCTCGGTCGCTGCTTCCGTCGCCTGGCGCAGCAGGCCCGCGACGACCTCGCCGCTCGTGCCGCCGGTTGCATCGACCAACGTGTCGATCTGCCACGCGTCACGGCCGTGCATCTCGCGAGCCGTGGCGATGCCGCGGATCTGGCGACCCCGCACATCGATCCACACCGGACGACGGCCAAGCCATTGCTCGATCGCCGCACCGAGCGCGTGCGGCGCGGGCGCTGTGCGTCCGAGACGGTCGCGGGTCACAGCCTGATTGGGCACCACGTCGCCATCGAACGACACGAGCGCGACCAGGTCACTCGGGCGTGGCGTGTGTGGGTTGGTCACGCGCGTGACCTCGAAGTCCCCGCGCGAGCTCGCGGCTTCGCTGCGGGAGCGGACATCGCCTCACGCACCATGCGCACGAACAGCCCGTGCATGCGGTGGTCGTTGGTGAGCTCCGGGTGGAACGAGGTAGCCAGCATGTTTCGCTCGCGGCACGCCACGATGCGTCCGTCCTCGAGCGTGCACAACGCCTCGACGTCCTTGCCGAGGCCACGCAGGACAGGAGCGCGGATGAACACCGCGTGAATCGCGCCGCCTTCGATGCCGGTGACGTTGAGTTCTGCCTCGAACGAATCGATTTGGCGACCGAATGCATTGCGGTCGACGGTGATATCCATCACCCCGATCGGCGGACGGTCGAGTTGCGGCACGCGCTTGGCGAGCAGGATCGCACCCGCGCACGTGCCCCACACCGGCATGCCGGCGCGGATGCGCGCGCGCAGTGGTTCGAGCAGGTCGAATGCGATCAGCAGGCGGGCGATCGTCGTGCTCTCGCCGCCCGGCAGGATCAGCGCATCACACGATTCGAGTTGTGCGAGGGTGCGCACCTCGAACGCGTCGACATTGAGGGCGCGCAACGTATCCACATGCTCGCGGAAATCGCCTTGCAGGGCGAGGACACCGATACGTGGATCCGCTGCTGCCGTTGCGCCCTCCGTCTGCCCGGGCGAGTGTCGCTCGCCCGTTGTTCCGTGCTACCGCTGGTTGTTAATTGCCGCGGCCGGCCAACTGCTCGGCTACCGGGATCGAGGCCACCGACTGGCCGCGCATCGCCTCGCCGAGACCACGTGAGACTTCCGCCAGCATGTCTGGGTCGTTGTAGTGCGTCACGGCCTTCACGATTGCGGCGGCCATGCGCGACTGCGCCTTGATCGCGTCGCGCGCAGAGAGGCCCTCGCCGGACTTGAAGATGCCCGAGCCGACGAACACGCCCTCAGCGCCGAGCTGCATCATCAGCGCGGCATCCGCTGGAGTCGCGATGCCACCGGCCGAGAAGTTCACGACCGGCAACTTGCCGAGCCGCTTCACTTCCTTGACGAGGTCGAGCGGGACCTGGAGTTCCTTGGCAATCGAGGCGAGCTCGTCGTCGGGCGAGTGCTGCACGCGGCGGATGCCGTCCCACAGCGCGCGCATGTGGCGCACGGCCTCGACGATGTCACCGGTACCGGCCTCGCCCTTGGTGCGGATCATCGCCGCGCCCTCGGCGATGCGGCGGAGCGCCTCGCCCAGGTCGCGGCAGCCGCAGACGAACGGCACTTTGAACGCGTTCTTGTCGATGTGGTGGACGTCGTCCGCCATCGTCAGCACTTCGGACTCGTCGACGTAGTCGACGCCGATCGACTCGAGGATCTGCGCCTCGACGAAATGGCCGATGCGCGCCTTCGCCATCACCGGGATCGTGACGGAGCGGCAGATGTCCTCGATCAGGTCGACGCGGCTCATGCGTGCAACGCCGCCGGCGGCACGGATGTCGCTCGGCACGCGCTCCAGCGCCATCACGGCGCAGGCGCCTGCCTCTTCGGCGATCTTCGCGTGCTCCACGGTGACGACGTCCATGATCACGCCGCCCTTGAGCATCTGCGCCAGGCCGGCCTTCACCGTCCAGGACGCTGTGCCCTCACGCTGCGTCTGGCCGTGGACCGGGGCTGCCGAGGCTCGACCGTTCCGCGAGGCCGTGCTCTTGGGAGCGGTGGCGGTGCGGCCGTTCGTGGTGCGCGCTGCGGTGGTCGCGCGCGACACTGGAGCGCGGCGAGTCGCCGTCGTGCTCTTCGATCGACCGTTTCGGCTGGCCCCAGTTACTCCCGGCATCTGTCCCCCCACCTGATGTGCAACGAAGGCCATTGTACCCCGCCTCACGGCTCAGCCGCGCGGTTGCAGGCCTGTTTCAGGCCATCAGCTGTGCGCTCTGCAGTTGCGCCCCATCGGGCGCGACGTACGATCCCACGAGTCGCTCTCCGTTTGGGTCGGGGTAGCGCGGAGGCATCTCATGGTTCGAGGCGCTGGGCCTGACGCGGTGCGCTCCATCCTGGTCGTCGTAGACGGCAGCGAGGCGTCGAACTACGCACTGAACGTGGCGTGCGAGACCGCCATGCGCCTCAAGGCGAGTCTCTTCGGCCTCCATGTCATCGAGGTGCCCCGGGCGCTGCCCGTCGACGCTGAGCTGACCGCCGACCTTGAGCGTGGCGAAGAGGTGATGAACACCGCCGAGAAGACCGCCGCGAAGTTCAACCTCAAGCTCGAGGGCAACATCGTGCAGGCACGCCATGCCGGGACCGCGGTCGTGGATGAGGCAGCGGCGCTGAACGTGGATGCGGTGGTGATCGGTCTGGCATACCATCGGTCATACGGCCGGTACGAGGTCGGCCAGATGGCGCTGTCCGTGCTTGAGAACGCCGCAGCACAGGTCTGGATCATCCGCTACCCGCCGCGGCCCGACCAGCTGGCCTAGCCAGCGCGAGGAGCTCCCCAATGCGCGTTGTGATCATGGGGTGTGGCCGTGTCGGCTCGACCCTCGCTGCTCGCCTGGAGCACGAGGGCAACACCCTCACCGTCATCGACACCGACCCGTACTCGTTCCGGCGTCTGCCGTCTGACTTCCAGGGCGAGACGCTCGTGGGCTCCGGCTACGACGACCATGTCCTCGAGGCCGCCGGCGTCCATGAGGCCGACGCGTTCTTCGCCCTCACGCAAGGCGACAACCGGAACCTACTCGGGGCGCAGATCGCCAAGCACATCTTCGGGGTGAAGGTCGTCGTCGTCCGTGTCTCCGACCCGTTCCGCGGCGAGATCTTCGCGAACCTCGGCCTCCGCACGTTCAGCCCGACGAACATCGGTGCCCAGATGGCGTATGACGCCCTGATTCGGGAGCAGTAGCCATGTACATCATCGTCGTGGGCGCCGGCACCGTCGGATACGGCCTCGGGCTGGAGCTGCAAGCAATGGCAGACCACGAGGTTGTCCTCGTCGATCGCGACCGCAGCCGTTCCGGGGAGCTCCGTGAGGAGCTCGGCGAGATGGTCGTGCACGGCGACGGTACGGAGGTCGTCTTCCTCGAGAGCGTCGGCGCACGCCGTGCGGACATGCTGATCGCCGTCACCGGCGATGACGGCACGAACCTCGTCTCGTGCCAGGTCGCGAAGCACTGGTTCAAGGTCGCGCGCACGATCGCGCGCGTGAACAACCCTCGCAATGAGCGCCTCTTCCGGGAACTCGGCATCGACTCCACGGTCTCCGCGACCGGCGCGATCATGGCGCAGATCGAGGTCGACCTGCCGGAGCACACGTTCATTCCGCTGATGAAGCTGCACGGCTCTGGCCTCCAGCTCGTCGACCTACATGTGATCGCAGGCTCCGAGGCCGAAGGCGCCGCGCTCCGATCGCTGCACCTGCCTGAGAACTCGATCATCTCGCTCGTCGTACACGAGGGCGGCAGTCCCGAGGTGCCCAATGGCGACACCGTGCTGCGAGCGGGCGACGAGATCATCGCGGTGATCCCGCAGGAGGCCGAGCCGGAGTTCCGGCACCTCGTCGCGGGCGCCACCGTGAACGGGTAGCCCGAGTGCGCCTCAGCTTCCTCGGCCCGCGTGGGACCTACACCGAGGCGGCTGCGATCGCCTTTGACCCCACTGCGGAGTTGCTCCCGAGTCCCACGTTCACGTCCTCGGTTGAGACCGTCGAGGCTGGTGGCGCGGACGCTGCCGTCTGCGCGATTGAGAACGCCATCGAAGGCCCCGTCGTCGAGACGCAGCTGTTGCTGCTCCGCGAGGCCTCGAAGGTCCAGATTCGCGGCGAGGTCGTGCTGCCAATCCGTCACGCACTTGTCGGTGTCGAGGGCCTCGACCTGCGCCAGGTGCGCACCGTGTACTCGCACCCGCAGGCGCTCGGCCAGTGCCGCGCGAACATCCTCCGCTTCATGCCCAACGCCGAGCCGGTCGCGGCGCTCTCGACGGCCGGTGCCATCGAGTCTGCCATCGCGGAGCCCGGCACCGCAGCCATCGGCAGCCACATCGCTGCCGACCTCTACGGCGCGCACATCTACGTCGACGACCTCGCCGACGAGCCGGGCAACGAAACCCGCTTTGTCGTGCTGGGCGCCGAGGACGCGCCGCAGAGCGGCGACGACAAGAGCTCGATCGCCTTCACCACGCACCACGACCGCCCGGGCTCGCTGGTCGAGGTGTTGAACATCTTCTCGAATCGCGGCCTGAACCTGACGCGCGTCGAGTCGCGGCCCACCCGACACGCGCTCGGCACCTACGTGTTCCTCGTCGACTTCCAGGGCCACCGCCTCGACGACAACGTCCGTGAGGCGCTTGAGGCCACACGCGAAGTCACGCTGTGGCTGCGCGTGCTCGGCTCGTACCCGCGCTGGAACGGCCCGCACCTGCCCGTCCCGGAGCAGTGATCCGGTAGCATTGGCCTATGCCAGAGATCCCTGACCTCGAGGCGATTCGTCACTTCCTCGAGCCGCGCCTCGTGGGCAACACCCTCACCTCAACCGACTCGCGCTTCCCATGGCTCATTCGCACGGGCTCGGACGGGCTCGCCACGCTCACCGGGCATCAGTTCGTCACGCTGCGCCGCCACGGCAAGTTCCTGCTCTTCGCGACGGACGACGACCGGCTGCTGATCGTGAACCCGATGCTGACCGGCCGCTTCCACTGGGCCGAGCCGAAGGAGCGCAAGCGCCCGATGACCGCGCTCGTGCTTGGCTTCGAGGACGGCCACGAGCTGCGCTACTCGGACGCCCGCAAGATGGGTCGTTGGTACCTCGTCCCCACGGCAGAGCTCGAGACTGTGCCGCAGATGGCGGAGCTCGGCCCCGACGCGCTTGAGGTCGACGAGGAGACCTTCGTCGCCCGGCTGAAGAAGCACCCCGGCCAGATCAAGCCCACGCTCACGAACCAGAAGTTCATCGCCGGCGTCGGCAACGCCTACTCCGACGAGATCCTCTGGGAGGCCGGCCTGCACCCGCATCGCCGCCGCGCCACCATGGACGAAGACGACATGCGGCGCCTCTACCGCGCCATGCGCTCCACCATCGAGTGGGCCATCCCCATCCTGGAGGCCGAGGTCGCCGAACGCCTGTACCAGAGCAACGAGGAGTGGCGTGACCACCTCCGCGTGCACCGCAAGGCCGACGAGCCCTGTCCCCGCTGTGGCGAGCCCATCCACTCGCAGGTCCGAGGC
This sequence comes from Chloroflexota bacterium, assembly GCA_037133575.1. Lineage (GTDB taxonomy): Bacteria > Chloroflexota > Dehalococcoidia > UBA2979 > UBA2979 > RH-chloro-G1. The sequence continues at coordinate 8,663 of JBAXNX010000004.1, read as the reverse complement.
GGCAGCGAGACCGACTACTGCCTGCACTGCCAGCCGCTCGTCCTCGGCTAGCCGTCCCCTAACCATCCCGTCGTCTCGGGTAAGATGCGCGGACGGCGCCGCCGTACGCGGCCGGAGGGGGATGCCATGAAGGTGCTCAACAAGGACATCGGCCAGGACATCGACGCGATGTACCAGCTCGTGGCGGGGCGCCTCGCGGCTGCCGACCGGGAGCTCGAGGTCGTCGCGTATGACGGCGAGGGCCTCTCAGATGTCGAGTGGTCGGAAGAGCAGGTGACCATCTCGCTGCACTCCGGTGTCCCGACGCATGCGCTCGCGCATGTGCTCGCCGTGGCGCTGCAGCACGTTCGCCAGTCGCTCGATGGCTACCCGCGCATCACTGAGCCAGAGGGCGACCAGCCCGAAGGCTCCGAGCTCGTGCGCTCGTCGCTCCGTGAACTGGTGCTCGAGTCCGACGCGGAGGCGCAGCTCGTTGCGCTCGGCCTCGACCGCACGTGGGAGAACGAGCAGCGGCACCAGGCGATGAAGACGCTGCTCAAGACGCCACCGGCCGATTGGGACGAGGACGACTCGCTCGGCAACCTGTTCATCGCGTTGCAGTACGCGCGCATGTCGCTCAACCACCCGCCCGAGATGTGGCGTGCGCTCCAGAAGCGCACCGAGGAAGTGCTGCCGAACGCGGCGGCACGAGGCGAGCTCGTGCTGGCCGCCGTGAAGAAACACCGCTGGGGCAGTGCGCGCAACGCGATCGAATCGTTCGTCGCAGTGCGTGACGAGCTCGGCATCGACGACCTCGTGCAGGTCGAGGATGGCTACGGCGAGGCGCAGTAGCGCGCACCTCGAGCCACAAGCACAGACAACGAGAGCGGCCGCAAGGCCGCTCTTCGCATACGTCCCGAATGTGTCGAGTTAGCCGACGAGCTTGGAGCTGCCCGCGCTCGCGTTCGCCGCACCAGCGGCGGACATCGCAGCGAGATGGGCCTGATCGACGAGGAAGCGGATCGCCGTCTCCCACCAGTTGAGCTTTGAGTTGGGAATCGGCCCGCCGAGGATTGCGTTGGCTTCCTCGCGCGTTGAGATTGCAGCGGTTGGAGTCGTGTTGCTCTGGGCAGCTTCCGCATAGGACACGGCGTCCTGCAGCACCGGGCCTGAGCCGAGCATCTGCCGCATCGTCGACCACATTGCCTCGGGCGAATCGAACGCCTGCGTCGCGCGAGCGGTCGTCGCGATGATGCAGTCCTTCGCCGCGAGCTGCTCCGCCGACGGCACCATCTCGCCGCTCTTGATTGCCTTGAACAGCTCCTCGACCGCGCCCATCGGCGACTTGCCGCCGGGCACGCTCTTCACGATCTGCTCGGCCACCATTGGCGGCATCGAACCCAGCACGTCTGTCGCCGCGAGCCGCCGCTGCTGGTCTCCCAGCGCACCCGCAAACGCGCCTGCCGACGCAGCGTTCGAGGCTGGTGCGGGCGCAGCAGTCGTGGCAGCAGGCGTGACGTGAGCCGTCGAGGCGACATCCATGCACTCAGCATGCGCGGGTCGCACTCACCGCTCCGTCAGGGGTTTGCCGATACGGACACAGAAAACCCCTCGTTCGAGGGGTGCCCCAGAAATGCGGAAGCCCTCGGTTCGAGGGCTACGAGGCGGCTGCCGCCGAGCGCTGACTGCGGTCCATCCAGCCGAGCAGAAAGGGATGCCACTCGCGGTAGCGCTCCAGGTACTGCCCGAAGAGCGCGGCCGGAGTGGCGGCTGGGCGGACAGGCTGGCGCATCAGGTTCATGCGCGCTTCCGCCGGTGTCCTCCCACCCTTGCGGTGGTTGCAGGAGCGGCAGGCAGCGACGAGGTTCTCCCATTCGTGCGGCCCGCCTCGGTGGCGCGGCATCACGTGGTCGAGGGTCAGCTCGATGCCCGAGACGCCGCAGTACTGGCAACGCTGGTCGTCGCGCGCGAACACCTCTTTGCGGGTCAGCCGCACACGCGGTCGAGGCCGCTTCACGGGCGCATGGAGGCGGATGACGGAGGGCAGAGGGAAGTCAGTGTCGACGCCGCGAATGCGGTCGTCAGCGGTCTCGATCACCTCGGCCTTGCCGTGGTAGACGAGGACGAAGGCACGCCGCACCGCGCACACATTGAGCGGCTCGTAGTTTTGGTTCAGGACCAGGGCGCGACGTTCAATCGCCACCGGCACCGCTCCCGCCGCTAATGCGGGGAGTCTACGCCGTTTGGTAAGGGGTCGTCAGGGTTTCCCCGCCGGCGTCTGGCCGCCGCCGAGGCCCGGGATGATGCCTGCTGGCAGCCCACCTCCCGGCAGCATCGAGGGCAGCCCGGGGATCGCGCCGGCTCGGAAGTTGTCGATCGCGGCTCGGAACTCCACGGGCAGCAGCTGTTCGAAGAACGGGATGCGCTGGATGAAGATCGGCGCGAGCGTCGACCCCTCGAGCCCCGAGTTCAGCCCCGGCACCGCTGGGAACGTCGTGAGCGCGAACAGCAGCAGCTCGACCGTGAGCACGCCCTGGATCAACCCGAACACGGCGCCACCGAGGTGGTCCATTGGGCCAAGGAAGAGCACCGACGACGCAGTGCGCAGGAAGATCGATGCGATCTGCCCGAGCACGATCAACCCGGCAAAGATCGCAACGAACGCCACCAGGTTACGGACGGCGGAGTCAGCGATCAGGAAGTCGATGTTGTCCGCGAGCCGCCCGTACAGCCGGCCCGCGAGTACCGCGCCGAGCACGGTTGAGAGCAACGACACGACAACGCGAATCAGCCCCTGTCGAAAGGCGCTAAACGTGGACCACGCAATGGTCCCGGCGATGACGAGGTCGACCCAGTTCATGCCGCGCAGGGTAACAGCGTGCCTACGCGAATCCCAGCCCGCGTTCGCGCAGTGAGATGTACCGACCGTGCCCGAATACGAGATGGTCGAGCACGTCCACCTCGATCAGATGGCCCGCTTCGACGATCGCCTCGGTGAAGCGCACATCATCAGAGCTGGGCGTGGGGTCGCCACTCGGATGGTTGTGCGCCACGGCGATCGCGGCTGCGTTCTGTCGGACTGCTTCACGAAACACCTCGGCGACGCGCGCGGGCGCAGAGTTGAGGGAGCCGCGGTACAGCATCGTGCTCGAGATCAGCTGATGCTTCGTATCGAGCGTGAGCAAGCGCAGTTCTTCTTGCTGCAGCAGCTCCATCTCCGCCTGCAGCAGCCGCGCGATGTCGGTGGGGTTCAGCACCTGCGGTCGCAGCACGTCACCTTCGAGCGCGAGCCGACGACCGAGCTCGAACGCAGCGGCGATCGTCGTTGCCTTCGCATTGCCGACGCCGTGCTCCTTGGCAAGCAGCGACAGGTCCATCGAGGCAAGGCCGCGCAGTCCCTGGCGTTGCGTGACGAGATGCGTCGCGACGTCCATCACGCCCATCGCCGCCGTGCCAGTGCGCAGCAGGATCGCGATCAGCTCGGCACTGGTCAGCGCCTGTGGCCCGAGGCGCAACATGCGCTCGCGTGGACGCTCCTCGGCGGGCAGCTCGGAGACGCGCACGGTGTATCGAGGTGCGTTGTCTGCCTGCTCGGTCATTGCGGTGTGCCTAGCGCCAGCTACGGCCGGAGCTGCGGTCGAGACCGGAGCGTGGGGCCTCGGGTGTCGGCTCGCTCGTTGAGCCGCCCGAACCGCTGGAGAGCAGGCGCACACTCAGCACGTGCTTGGTGTGCGGCCAGTGGTCGATCTCGACGGCATCTCCCGGGTGCACGCTCACAGAGGTCAGTGCCCGCACCGTGAACACATCATTCCCGACGTACATGTAATGCGAGCGGAAGAACCACAGCAGTCCGCCACGCGACCACGTCCGGCGTACCGGCCCCCGCGCGGTCACCGGCTCGGCGCCGCGCAAGTCGCGAATCGCGCTCAGTGCGAGCGTCGCGAAGGCGAACGCGAAGATGCCGAGGAAGATCGCAGGGATGATGGCGCCGGTCGCGCCGGCCATGAAGTTGGAGAGCGCATAGATCGCAAATATGGTGGCGAGCAGCGCTAGGGGCGCATACATCACCACCATGCGCACGAGCGCTGGCCGCGTCTGGTCGTTGGTCTCGAGAACTTCGTGGTCAGTCGTCACTGTGCCGGGAGTTTTATCACATCTCCGAGGGACAGCAGGCTGTTTTCGCGCAGATTGTTCAGTTGGTAGAGGTTGTTCACGTAGGTGGTCAGCGGCGTGCTACCCCGGAACTGGTCGGCAATCGAGAACAGCGTGTCGCCCGACTTCACGGTGTAAGAGGTCGGCGTGCTTGGCGCGGGCGTTGCGGTGGCCGTCGCAGGCGGCGGGGTCGCGCTCGGGCCAGCCGTGGGCGTGCCGCCGGGGGTGGGCGAACCAGTCGCTGTCCTGCTGGGTGTGGCGGTCGGCTGCGCGGTCGCGGCGCGAGTCGGCGTACCGCTCGGCAGCACTGCCGCGAGCGCCGAGGACGGCCCCGCCTGGTCAGCCTCGCCACCGGGGCGCACAAGCAGCCACACGGCGAATACGGAGCCGATCAGCAGCGCGATCAGCGAGCCGCGGTAGACCCGGTAGGACGGCAGCGCCGAGGTCGGATCCATGCAGCGCTCGCAGAGCGCGTCGCCGTGGTCGTCACAGTAGAGCGTGCCGCAGCGTGGGCACTCTTGCGTTGCCGGTTGGTCACATCGAAAGCACTGCACGGGCGCAGGGTACCACGCAGATCGGGCGTGCCCCACGTCTCATTCGAGAGGAATCACGAGCAAACAACAAACAACGCCCGGGGACATGTCCCCGGGCGTTGCGCAACGCTCGTGACGAGCGGAGAGGAGCTACTTGAGCTCCACCTTCGCGCCGGCCTCTTCGAGCTTCTCCTTGGCGGTCTGGGCCTCTGCCTTCGGCATGGCCTCCTTGACCGTCTTTGGGGCAGCCTCGACCAGGTCCTTGGCGTCCTTCAGGCCCAGGTTCGTGAGCTCGCGGACAACCTTGATGACGTTGATCTTGTTCGCACCGAAGTCGGTGAGGATCAGGTCGAACTCGGTCTGCTCCTCGCCCGCGTCAGCGGCGGCACCGCCGGCGGCCGGGGCAGCGGCCATCATCATCGGGGCGGCGGCAGTGACGCCGAACTCTTCCTCGATCGCCTTGTTCAGGTCGCGGAGCTCGAGGATCGTCATCCCCTTGATGATCTCCAGCGCGTCTTCAACCTTAGCCATTGTGATGCTCCTTCTTCCGCCGGCCGCAGCCAGGCGTCTGTTCCTGATTGCTTGTTACTGCTGACCTTCGAGCTGGGTCGCGCGCGCGTCGATGAGACCCGCGAACTCCCGAGTCGTAGCCTGCAGGAGGCCGGCGAACTCGCGAATCTTGCCCGTGAGTCCACCCGCGATGCGCGCGAGCAGTTCGTCACGTGGCGGCACCGTCGAGAGGTCCTCGACGTACGCCGCGTCGACGAGGCCACCGGAGATGACCGCATTGCGCACGGTGAACGGTGTGTTCACGTGCTCACGGCGATACTGCGCCACGAGGCGCGCGGTCTCGACGATGTCGGAGCCGACGAGGATCGCCGTGTCCTGCTGTGCCAGCTGACCGAACTCGGCGTTGCCGACCTCGGTCGCCGCGCGACGCAGCAGCGTGTTCTTCACCACGCGCACCTGTACGCCCGCTGCGTTCATCTGGCGGCGCAGTGCCGTCAGCTCCGCAACGGTCAAACCCTTGTACGACGTGCCGACGGCAATTTCGGCACCGCGCAGGAGGGCGGTCAGGTCCGCTACCTGGTCAATCTTGTGCTGTGTAGGCAACGACACCTCCATCTGCGGTCTTCGCCTCGGACGCCCCAACACAAGGCCCCGAGATCAAAGACGCGCCCTGCTCCGCCAGGGAGGAGGGCGCGAGTGGAGGTGACGCGAGAGGCGTCAGGCTCGGCATGGCGGGCGGCCATGCGACTCGTGCGTCCCCACCTACACAGGCGGCCTCGCGAGGCCTGTTGAGCGAGGTTGGAGCCTCGCACCCGTGGTCTTTGGCGGTGCCGAGACCCGAGGGCCGCGGCTGGTTCTCAAATACTATAGGGGCTGCGACAGACAGCCGCAGCCCCTATGAGTGAGCTAGTTGTTGGACTCGGTCGCCAGCGCCATCACGGAGCTGACTTCCACGTGGACGCCGGGCCCCATGGTCGAGGTCAGCGTCGCACCCTTGATGTACTGACCCTTGGCCGCAGACGGCTTGTTGCGCACGATCTCGCTGACAAGCGCCGTGAGGTTCTCGGTCAGCGTCTCGGGAGCGAACGACACCTTGCCGATCGGCACGTGCACCAGGTTGGTGCGGTCCAGGCGGAACTCGACGCGGCCGGCCTTTGCCTCGCGCACCGCGCGGGCGATGTCGCCGGTCTCGACGACAGTGCCGGAGCGCGGGTTCGGCATCAGGCCGCGCGGACCGAGCACGCGGCCGAGACGACCGACCTTGCCCATCAGGTCACGCTGCGACAGCGCCACGTCGAATGACGTGTAGCCAGCCGCGACCTTGTCGATCAACTCGTCGCCACCGACTTCGTCGGCGCCGGCCTGCGTTGCGAGCGTCGCCGCCTCGCCCTCGGCGAACACCACGACACGCATGGTCTTGCCGAGGCCGTTCGGGAGCACGACCGAGCCACGGATCTGCTGGTCCGCGTGTCGGCCGTCGAGGCCGGTTCGCAGGTGGAGCTCGACGGTTTCGTCGAACTTCGCCGTGGCGGACTCCTTCACGAGTGCGACGGCAGCCGTCACATCGTAGAGCTGGTTCTTGTCGACCTTGGCGCGAGCCGCGGTCATGCGCTTGCCTTCGGTTGCCATCGCTTAGCCCACCTGAATCCCCATCGAGCGCGCAGTGCCCTCGATGGACTTGATCGCCTGGTCGACGTCAGTCGTGTTCAGGTCGGGAAGTTTCTGGATCGCGATCGCGCGAAGCTGCTCCGCGGTCACCTTGCCGGCGACCTCCCGCAGCTGACTCGCTGAGCCCTTCGGGACGCCCGCTGCCTTGCGCAGCAGATCCGAGGCAGGCGGCGTCTTGAGGATGAACGTGAACGAACGGTCCTCGAAGATCGTGATCTGGGCTGGGATGATCTGGCCGTCCATGCCAGCCGTCCGCTCGTTGTAGCCCTTCACGAAATCCATGATGTTGATCCCGTGCGGACCGAGGGCGGTGCCCACCGGCGGCGCGGGGTTCGCCTTCCCTGCAGGAATCTGCAGGGTGACGACGGCGCGAACCTTCTTAGCCATCGAAACCTTCTACATCTCTAAGCGGTCCAACGTGCCCCGAGTTGGTCTCGGTGCACTCCCGCGCTGCGAGCAATGAACTGCCCCGCCAGCGTATCGCCGGCTGAGGAGATGGGGTGGTGAGGCTACTGCTTCTCCACCTGTAGGAAGTCGAGCTCGACCGGAGTCTCCCGGCCGAACATCGAGACCATGACGCGAACCTTCCCCTTGTCGAGGTTGATCTCGTCGACCTGGCCAACGAAGTCGACGAATGGCCCATCAGTGACGCGCACCGACTCGCCGACCTTGAACCCAATGTTGATGCGCGGTGCTGCCGTGTGCATCGTCCGCAGAATGCGCGCGACCTCTTCGTCGCCCAGCGCCATCGGCCGCGAGCGGTCGGTCTCACTCGTGCTGCCGGCGAAGCCGGTCACGCCCGGGGTGTTGCGGACGACGTACCAGGAGTCGTCGTCCATGACCATCTGCACGAGCACGTAACCGGGGAACAGCTTGCGCGAGACCGTGCGGCGCTGCCCCTCGCGGATCTCGATCTCTTCTTCGGTGGGGATGATCACCTCGAAGATCTTGTCCGTCATGTCCATGTGCTTCACGCGCTGGTCGAGGTTCGTCTTGACCTTGTTCTCGTATCCCGAGTAGGTCTGCACGATGTACCACTGACGACCGTCGCTCACCTCGGGCGTGACGTCATCGTCCGCCTCGGGCTGGTAGTCGTTGTCGCTGATGGCTGCGTTCGTCAAAGGAGAGTTCCTGCCTGCGCTATCGAAGGAGCGTGTATTCCACGGCCCATGAGAACGCGAAGTCCGCAGCACCCAGCACGAGTCCGAACAGGAGCGAGATCACGATCACCACAACGGTGAGGTTCATCGTCTCCTGCCGCGTCGGCCAGGTCACCTTTCGCAGCTCGCTGATGATGTCCATCGCCCAGCGCGGCTTCCACCAGGGGCCAACCGCGTTGCGCGTTGCGCCAGCCGCCAGCGGTGCCGAGGTCGACACGGACGGCAGACCACGCGACGGCACAGACTTCGGCTGTCGCCGAGTCGCTCGTTCTTGCTCTCGTCGGGCTGCTCGGCCCATCGTGGTGCTCCTACCGCGTATTCGCTACAACGAGTGTAGCGACGCTGTCGCCCATCGCGCCCTCAGCGGGAATCGAGTTATCGAGTCTCGCGGTGCGCCTGGTGCACCCGGCAGTTGGGGCAGTACTTCTTCAGCTCCAGCCGCTCCGGGTCGTTCCGGCGGTTCTTGAACGTGTGGTATGTGCGAGCGCGGCACACGCTGCATGCCAGGGTGATGTGCTCGCGGTCTTCTCGGCCCTTGGGCATTGCTGCCCTCCTTCTGTGCCCCCGTTAAGGAGACGCTGTAGCGCAACGACTCTCTCGAGTCTTTACTCGATGATCTTGATAACGACGCCCGCGCCGACGGTGCGACCACCCTCACGGA
>JBAXNX010000003.1:0-22733 GCA_037133575.1 Chloroflexota bacterium | reverse complement strand
ACGGTCAGCTTCGCCGTCCCACAACAGCGCGGCGTCGTACCACCCGACCGCGAGGTCGGCCGCGCCGACGTCGTCGACGGTCGTGGCCGGCAGCCGCTCGATGTGGCGGCCAAGCTCGAACCCGAGGTAGCCAATCGCGCCGCCGACGAACGGCAGGTCGGTGGGCGCCTCGGGCACCGGCATGACCGGCTCGGCGCCGATCGCACTCGCGAGTGCCGAAACCGGGTCGCCGTCCCAGGTGCCGGCACTGCCCGCCTCGACTCGTGTGAGCTGGCGGCCACGCGCTGTGAGCGTCCACCGAGGCGCGCACGCCACGATCGACCAGCGACCGCGCCGCCCACCCCGCAGCGACGAATCGAGCCACACGAGACCCGGCACGGCGCGCAGATGCCATGCGGCAGCCTCGGGCGGTACCCCCGCCCAGGGCTCGACTACCACGGACGTCTGCCTGCCAGCATCGCGTTGAACGTCTGCACCCGCCGATGCTACCGCGGCGCGAGATTCCGTCCACCGGACCGTCGATTACGCTTGCGTCCGCGAGTCCGCACCGTATGATTGTGCGTACTTTCTCAAAGTCGCCTTGCTCCCACCACGCAGGACTAACGCGTAGTGCCTCTTGAGATTCCTGAAGTCGTCATCGACCGGCTCCCGGTCTACTTCCGCCTCCTGAGCGGACTACAGAGCCGTGGGGTCAGCGTGGTCTCCAGCCAGGAGCTCGGCGACGCACTGGGCGTCACGCCCGCTCAGATCCGCAAGGACCTCTCCTATTTCGGCCGCTTCGGCAAGCAGGGCCGCGGCTACTCGGTCGAGCGACTCGCCGAGGAGCTCCGCCTCATCCTCGGCCTCGACCGGCGCTGGAAGGTCGTGCTCGTGGGCGTGGGCCGCCTCGGGCGCGCCATCGCCTCCTACCGCGGCTTCGACCCGCAGGGCTTCGATATCGTCGCCACCTACGACGTGAACCCCGAGGCGCAGAGCACCGGCATCGATGACCTCGAGGTGCGTGACATCTCGCGGCTCGAGGAGGACCTCGCCGCACAGCAGATCGACATCGGCATCGTCGCCGTCCCGGCCGGTGAGGCCCAGGCGGTGATCGACCGCCTCATCGCCGGTGGCGTGAACTCGATCCTCAATTACGCCCCGATCGCCGCCCAGGTGCCGCCGCACGTCCAGGTGCGCCAGATCGACCCGGTGCTCGCGCTCCAGGGCATGACCTACCACCTCCGCCGCCTCGGCTAGGCCGAACATTCGAGCAGCAACGACAAACGCCGAGGCGATGACCTCGGCGTTTCTGTGTCACGCGCGAACTCGCTACATGCGGTCGGCGATCAGCGACTCTTCCTCGGTCGGCATGCTGCGCTCGATCACATCGACGTAGTCGAGCGCGGCGCCCGCGCCACGCGCGACACAGCGCTGCGGGTCGTCCGCGACGATCACCGGCACACCGGTCTCATGCATGATCACTTCGTCGAGGTGACGCAGCAGCGCACCGCCGCCGGTCATCACAATGCCACGGTCACTCACGTCCGCGACGAGCTCCGGTGGCGTCTGCGCGAGCGTGTCGCGCACGGTCTGCACGATTGCGAGCACTTGTTCTTGGATCGCGCCGACAATCTCGGACGACCGCACCACGATCGTCCGAGGCAGCCCCGTGATCTGGTCACGCCCGCGCACGCCGGTCGACTCGTCGGTATCGAGCGGCACTGCCGATCCGATGGCGATCTTCAGCTCCTCGGCCGTACGTTCGCCAATGATGAGGTTGTGACGGCGCTTCACGTAGTCGACGACCGCCTCGTTGAGCCGGTCACCGGCCACGCGCACGGATTGGTGGGCGACGATGCCGAACATCGAGATCACCGCGGCCTCGCAGCGACCGCCGCCGATGTCGAGCACCATGTGGCCTCGCGGTGAGCCCACCGGAATCTCAGCACCGATCGCGGCAGCGAGCGGCTCCGGGATCAGGTGCGCTGGTCGGCGGCCACCAGCAGCCTCGGCGGCATCGCGCACAGCACGGCCTTCAACACCGGTGACACCGACCGGCACTGAGATCATCACCTCGGGCCGAATGACCTTCACACGCCCCATCACGCGGCCGATCAGGTAGCGCAGCAGTGCCTCAGTGATGAGGTAGTCCGCGATCACGCCGCCGCGCATCGGGCGGATGACCTGGATATTGGCGGGGTGGCGGCCGAGCATCGCATGCGCCTCGGAGCCGACCGCGACCACGGTGTTGTCGCGCACATTGATCGCGACGACCGAGGGCTCCTCGAGCACAATGCCGCGGCCGTGCTCGTACACGAGCACGTTCGCGGTCCCGAGGTCGATGCCCAGTCGCTTGGTAAGCAGCGTCGCCCCCACGCCTCGTCCGGCGCGCTGTGGATAACTCGCCAGAACGGGTAAGTGGCGGCAGCGTAACGCCTCGCACCGAGGAAGGCGAACCAGGCGTCAGAAACGCGGCAACCGACACGAGCGCGTATACGACAGCTCGTACGCGCCGTCGGAGGATGTGAGCGTCGCTCGCTGCTCGCAGCCAGCACGAGGCTGCGAGGGCACCGAGCCGCGCGTAGCACGCCTCGTAGCGAGGTCGTACAGGAACTGGCCGTTGCCCAGCCGTTCGCGCTCCTCGGGCGGAGCGTCGAAGGGGCCCGAGTCGCCGTAGTTGAACGCCGCCGTGGTCGTCGCCCAACGCGGGAAGCCATAGGCGTCAATCGTCGTGCAGTGGCAGCGGCCAATGCCCGGCGCCGCGACGATCTCCTCGCCGCTGCGGGTATCGAGGACGATCACGGTGCGCACGCGGCCATCGCTGCTGCTCCGCTCGTACGCGAGGTACCGGCCATCGAACGAGAAGCTCGGGAACTGCGCCCCGACGAGTCGCACCATGCGCCCGCCGGCCTCGATCGTCCATGCGTCGCCGATCAGCGCCGCGCGCGCACTGCCCCCCGGCGCCTCGCGAATCTCGCGCGCCCCCTCGATACGTTCGAGGCTGCCGCCGCCCAGTCGCTCGAGCACGAGGCCGTCCGAGGTACGCATCCACACCGCACTGCCGTCACGCGCGAGCCATGCGCGCCCATCGTTGTCGCGCACGACTTCGACAACGCGTTCAGTCGCAGTGCCTGTGTCGCGGATGATGTCGCGTTGATCGGGCACCGGTGTCGCACGCACGGGGATCGAGGTCACAACAGGCGTGAGCTGTGCGTATGGCGGCAGCGTCCCGATCGCACGCAGCGGATGCTGCGCCGGCTCGCCTTCGCCACGCATGGCGACAGCAGTGCACGAAGTACCGAGCAGCACGAACACGAGCAACGAGATCAGCCGCACGAGGTACACGACTCGACGCGAGGTCAGCGCCTCGACACGTCCGCGCCGAGCGCGCGCAGCCGCACGTCGAGGTCTGCATAGCCACGGTCGATGTGGCCGATATCACGGATCACGGTCTCGCCATCGGCGCAAAGACCAGCGATCACCACGGCCGCCCCCGCACGCACGTCGTGCGCACGCACCGGCGTGCCGACGAGCGGGGCTGGCCCCTCGATCATCACGGACTGTCCGCCGGTCGTGAGGCGCGCGCCCATCAGCCGCAGCTCGGCGACATAGTTCATGCGGTTGTCGTAGACGCGCTCGTGAATGATCGAGACGCCGTGCGCCTGTGTCAGTGCAGCGGCGAACGGCGCATGGAGGTCAGTCGCGAAGCCCGGGTACGGCACGGCCTGCATTTGCACCGCCTGCATCGGGCCATCCGGCCGCACGCGCAGGCCGCCCTCGCATGGGTCGACGCGCACCGACATCTCTCGGAACTTCGCGACGAGGCCGTCGAGGTGCTCGGGTACCGCGCCGACGACCTCGACGTCACCGCCCGTCGCCACGCCGGCGAGCAGATACGTGCCGGCCTCGATGCGGTCGGGGATGATCGTGAAGTCCGCGCCGTGCAGCTCGTCGACGCCCTCGATGGTCACCGTGTTGTTGCCGCCGTTGCGCACACGCGCACCCATCGCATTGAGCAGGTCGCACGCCATCTCGACCTCAGGCTCGGCGGCGGCGTTGATGATCGTCGTCACGCCCTCCGCGAGCGTGGCCGCGAAGATCACGTTCACGGTGCCGAGGACGCTCGGGTAGTCGAAGAAGATACGTGCGCCCTTGAGCTTCGGCGACCGCGCGACGTAGGCCGGCCCCTCGCGTGTCACCTCGGCGCCAAGCCCCCGGAATCCAGCGAAGTGCACATCGAGCGGGCGCGAGCCGATCACGTCGCCACCGGGTGGCGGACACGCCGCCTCCCCCAGTCGCCCGAGCAGCGGCCCCATCACGAGGAACGACGCACGCAGGGCGGCGACACGCTCGGCATCGGCGAAGGTCTTGGTGAGCTCGCATGCCTCGATCGAGACGGTCGTACCGTCGATCTCGACGCGTGCGCCGAGGTCACGCAGCACCTCGGCCATCTCGCCGATGTCGGCTATCTCCGGCACGTTGCGCAGCACGACGGGCTCCGCCGTCAGCAACGCCGCCGCGAGCGCATACAGCGCCGCGTTCTTGGAGCCAGAGACAGTGACCCGCCCCTTGAGGGGCGTTCCACCTCGAATGACGAGCCGTTCAGCAGCGCCTGTCATGCCGCGAGGATACCCGCTCAGTGGAATGCAGGCACGCAACAAGAAGGCGCCCGATGAGGCGCCTTCTCTGCACTCGTTGAACCGCGGACTAGCGCATCGCGGGCGCGCCGGTCGCACGGCGGCGACGGACACGCAGGCGGAGCGTGGCACGCGAGAGCGCGAGGCGAGCGCGGAGCACGTTGACGACCTCGCCCGGGTCGACCGGCTGGCCGGCGACACGCCGTTCAGCACGCTGACGGGCGGCCTCTGCGCGCTCCTCGTTGATGTTCTCGGCACGCTCGGCCGCGTCGGCCAGGATGGTGACCTGGTCGTGCGCGACCTGGATAAAACCGCCGAACACGGCGATCGTCACGGTTTCGTTGCCGCACACCGCCGTGAGCTCGCCGTAGTCGAGCGACGACATCAGCGCCACGTGCATCGGCAGCACGGTGATCTGGCCCTCAGTCGTGGGCACGATCAGGCGTTGCACGTCGTCGCGCTGGAGGATCGTACGCTCGGCTGTGACGACGCTCAGCGACAGCGGCATCAGTTAGCTCCCCGCCGCCGCCATAGTGGCAGCCTTCTCGACGGCCTCGTCGATGGTCCCAACCATGTAGAACGCGCTCTCGGGCAGTGCGTCGTGACGGCCCTCGAGGATCTCCTTGAAGCCCTTCACCGTCTCGGCGACCGAGACGTAGCGGCCCGGGATGCCCGTGAACTGCTCACCGACGTGGAACGGTTGCGTCAGGAAGCGCTGCACGCGGCGGGCGCGACCGACGATCGCCTTGTCCTCGTCGGACAGCTCCTCGATGCCGAGGATGGCGATGATGTCCTGCAGGTCCTTGTAGCGCTGGAGCGTGCGTACCACGCCAGCAGCGGTGTCGTAGTGCTCCTGGCCCACCACCAGCGGGTCGAGGATGCGGCTGTTCGACATCAGCGGGTTCACCGCCGGGTACAGGCCCTGCTCCACCAGCGTGCGGTCCAGGGAGACCGTGGCGTCGAGGTGGCCGAACGTCGTGGCGACACCAGGGTCGGTGTAGTCGTCGGCGGGCACATAGATGGCCTGGAAGGACGTAATCGAGCCCTTGGTCGTCGAGGTGATGCGCTCCTCGAGCTCACCAATCTCTGTGCTCAGGGTCGGCTGGTAACCCACCGCGGACGGCAGGCGGCCGAGCAGTGCGGACACCTCCATGCCGGCGAGCGTGTAGCGGTAGATGTTGTCGACGAAGAGGAGGACGTCACGGCCTTCCTCGTCGCGGAAGTACTCGGCCATCGTCAGGCCGGTCAGCGCGATGCGCAGGCGCACGCCGGGGGGCTCGTTCATCTGGCCGAACACGAGCGCGGTCTTGTCGAGCACGCCCGACTCTTCCATCTCGTGCCAGAGGTCGTTGCCCTCGCGTGAGCGCTCACCCACCCCGGCGAACACGGACAGACCACCGTGCTCGGCAGCAAGGTTACGAATCAGCTCGGTGTTCATGACGGTCTTGCCGGTGCCGGCGCCGCCGAACAGACCGACCTTTCCACCACGTGCGAGCGGGGCGATCAGGTCGACGACCTTCACGCCAGTCTCGAGCATCGCGGCGGTCGTGACCTGATCCGCGTACGCAGGCGGCGGGCGGTGGATCGGCCAGCGCTGCACGCCCTCAACCGACTCGCCCGCGTCGAGCGGGGTGCCGATGACGTTGAAGATGCGGCCGAGGGTCTTCGGGCCAACCGGCACCGAGATCGAGGCGCCAGTGTCGGTCGCGACCGCACCGCGGCGCAGACCGTCCGTCGAGTCGAGCGCGAGACAGCGCACCCAGTTGTTGCCCAGGTGCTGCTGCACCTCGGTCACCAGGGTCTTGCCGCCGTCCATCTCAATGTTGACAGCGTTGTAGATCTCCGGCAGCTCGCCGCTGGAGAACTCCACGTCGACGACGGTGCTAATGACCTGACGCACGACTCCGTTTGCCATCTCGACCCTCCTGTCGCGGCCCTCGAGGTTCTCACCTCGCGGCCGTGAACCGGTTTATCCCTCGAGTGCCGCCGAACCGCCGACGATGTCGAGCAGCTCGCCTGTAATCAGTTCCTGACGTGCCTTGTTGTAGATGAGCGTCAGTCCGCCAACCATGTCGTTCGCGGCGTCCGTGGCCGCCTGCATGGCGACCATGCGCGCGGACTGCTCCGACGCCAGCGCGTCGAGGACTGCCTCGTACACCTGCATCTCCACGTAGCGCGGCAGCAGGGTCTCGAGCAGTCGCTCAGGCGACGGCTCGAAGAGGAAGTCCACGTTCCCGGCCTCCGCACCCTCGGGCGCGGTCACGGGCAGAATCTGGCGCACGGTCGGGCGCTGCACCGCAGTGCTCACGAAGCGCTGGTAGCCGATGAACACCTGGTCGATGTTCCCGGCCATGTAGTCGTCCATAACGAGGCGCGCGATCGGCAGCACCTGCGACATGCCCGGGTAGTCACCGAGGTTCGAGAACTCCCCGATGCTCGGGAAGCCGGCTCGGCGGAAGAAGTCGCGACCCTTGCGGCCAACCGTAACGACCGAGACGTGCTCGACGTGCGGCTGGTGCTCGAGTGCGAGCGCTGCGCCCGCGCGGTTCATGTTGGCGTTCAGGCCACCAGCCAGACCGCGGTCGGCGGTGATGTGAATGAACGCGAAGTTCTTCACGGGACGCTGCTGCAGCAACGGGTGCAACGTGTCCGCGTCAGCGTTCGCGGCATAGCCGGACAGCTGCGCCAACACAGCGCGCATCTCAGTCGCGTACGGCCGTGACGCGACCGCACGATCCTGCGCGCGCCGCATCTTGGATGCGGCAACCAGCTGCATGGCCTTGGTGACCTTGGCCGTGCTCTGAACGGACCGGATGCGGTCTCGGATTGCGCGTACTGCGCCGGCTCCGGGCATCGATGTCCTCGCTCGCCTCTACGTTGTGTACTCGACGCTCGCGCTTAGTACGCGACCGTCGCCTTGAATTCGGTGATAGCCGTGCTCAGTGCCTGCTCGGTCTCAGGCTCCATGCGCGCGCCCACCGACAGCGTCTCCATGACGCCCGCGGCGTTCGCCCGCATGTACTCGTGGAACGCCGTCTCGAAGTCAGCGACCTTCTCCACGGGCACATCGTCGAGGAAGCCTCGCGTGCCTGCGAAGAGGATCGAGACCTGCTGCGCCAGCGTCAGCGGCCGGTACTGCGGCTGCTTCAGCAGCTCGGTCAGGCGCTGGCCTCGGAGCAGCTGATTACGCGTCGCCGGGTCGAGGTCGTCCGTGCCGAACTGCGCGAACGCCTGCAGCTCACGGAACTGCGAGAGGTCCAGGCGGAGCGTACCGGCGACACCACGCATCGCGCGGGTCTGCGCGGAACCACCCACGCGCGACACCGAGATACCCGGGTTCACAGCAGGGCGCTGACCAGCGTTGAAGAGGTCAGTCTCCAGGAAGATCTGACCGTCGGTGATCGAGATGACGTTCGTCGGGATGTAGGCCGACACGTCGCCGGCCTGCGTCTCGATGACGGGGAGTGCCGTGATCGACGCACCACCGAGCTCTGGCACCACACGAGCGGAGCGCTCGAGCAGGCGCGAGTGCAGGTAGAAGACGTCGCCGGGGTACGCCTCGCGGCCGGGAGGGCGGCGGAGCAGCAGCGAGATCTGGCGGTACGCCCACGCGTGCTTTGTCAGGTCGTCGTAGGCAATCAGGACGTCCTTGCCCTGCTCCATGAAGTACTCGGCCATGGCGCAGCCGGCGTACGGAGCGAGGTACTGAAGAGCGGCCGACTCAGATGCGCCGGCGCTGACGACGATGGTGTGCTCCATCGCGCCGTACTGCTCCAGGGCGCCAACGATCTGCGCGACCTTGGCTTCCTTCTGACCGATGGCGACGTAGATGCAAATCAGGTCGCCACCCTTCTGGTTGATGATCGTGTCGAGGATGATCGCGGTCTTGCCGGTGGAGCGGTCGCCAATGATCAGCTCACGCTGACCGCGGCCGACCGGGACCATCGCGTCAATGGCCTTGATGCCGGTCTGCACCGGCTGGTTCACGCCGACGCGGGACACCACGTCCGGGGCGATCTTCTCCACGGGGCGGCGCTCGGTCGTGGTGACCGGGCCGCGCTCGTCGATCGGGTCACCCAGCGCGTTCACCACGCGACCGATCAGTGCCGAACCCACCGGGACGGATGCGACGAGGCCGGTCGTGCGAACCTCGGCGCCTTCCTTGATGCGCGTGTAGTCGCCCAGGATGATCGCGCCGACGGTCTCTTCTTCGAGGTTCAGCGCGAGGCCGAGGATGCCATCGCCGAAGTCCACCAGCTCCGAGGCCATGCACTGGCCCATGCCGTGGATACGGGCAATGCCGTCGCCCGCCTCAATGACCGTGCCCACACTCGTGGACGCGGTCGAGGTGTCGAACTGCTCGATCTGCTGTCGCAGGATCGATGCAATCTCTTCTACGCGTGCCGGCATCTGGACCTCCCCACACCTTCCGGTGCGTGTCTGTCAGTCACTGCGCTCGCTAGAGCGCGATTGGTACCTCTTAGATCGCACCCTGCGCGAGCTGCTGACGCAGCGCGCGCAATCGAGTGCGCGTCGAACCATCGATCAAGCGGTCGCCCACGCGAATCACCGCGCCACCGAGCAGCGCGGGGTCAACCTCGCCCTCGAGTTCGACCTGCTTGCCACTCGCAGCGGAAAGCTGAGCAGCAATCGCATTGCGCTGCGCGTCGTCGAGCGGCACAGCCGTTCGCACGACAGCACGCTCAATGCCACGCACAACGTCCCACAACTCGAGGAAGAACGAGTTGATGGACGGACCCAGCGCGAGCCGCCCCTTGCGGCGCAGCAAGCGGAACAGGTTGAGCTCGGACGGGCGAACCGTCGGCACTACCTGTCGCACGATCTCCGCAAACTTCTCGTCGGTCATACCGTCAGCCTGCAGCGCGTTCACAAAGGAACTCTGCTGCGTCAGCGACTCGAGACCATCGAGCGCGGTCGCCCACGACTCAAACGAGTTGTCGGTCCGTGCCAGATCGACGACCGCCAGGGCGTATCGCCGACCCGCAACATCACGCGCGCTTCCCGCCATGTTCAGCTAGCTCCGCTGCCCGAGCTGGCTGTCAGCCAGCACCTGGTCGATGAGCCGCTGGTGCGCGGAGCGGTCGAGCGACTGCTCGATGACACGCTCTGCAGCGGTAATAGCGAGGTCCGCAAACTCGCGACGAATCTGCTCGATCGCCTGCTCGCGCTCTTGCGCGATCTCCTCGCGAGCGCGGGCGACGATACCGTCGGCCTCCGCACGCGCGCGGGTCTCGAGCTCCTCGCGCAGTCGAGCCGCAGCCTCCGTCGCGCGAGCGACGGCTGCCTGGCCTTCAGCACGAGCCGCTTCCATCGCCCGGCGGGACTCGACCTCGCTGTTCGCGGCGGCCGAAGCTGCCTCCGAGGCGCGGTCGATGCCCTCCTGGATGCGACGCTTGCGCTCGTCCAGGACCTTCAGGATGGGGCCGTAGAGAAACAGCCGTAGGACGACCAGCAGAATGGTGAAGTTCACCAGCTGCGTGATCAGGCCCGGAAGGCTGAACCCCAGCGACGCGATACCACCAGCCTCCTCGGCTGCGGAGGCTGCCACTGGCAGCACCGCGAGCAAGAGGCCGAGCAGCGCCGCGGCGCCAGCCGGTCGCAATGATCTCATCATGGCGTGCGCTCCCCGCGCGGCGTCGTCAGGCGACGCCGCGCGTTGCGTCTGTGCGGACTTAGAAGACGAAGCCGATGAGGATCGCGACGACCAGGGCGTAAATGCCGATGGCCTCAGTGAACGCGATCGCCAGAATCATGTTGGTCTGGATGGCGCCGGCAGCCTCCGGGTTGCGACCCAGGGCCTCCATGGCCTTGCCACCGAGCAGACCGATGCCGAGACCCGGGCCAAGCGACCCGAGGCCCATGACGATCGCCGCGGCGATGAACTTCATCGCGGACACGGTCGACTCATTGTCGGCCGCACCAACCGCCTGCGCCGCCGCGACACCGGTGGTCGCGAGGAACAGCGAGCCAACCAGCATTGCCGCCGTCAGACCTCGGCGAACCAGCTTCATAGTCTTCATCCGTTCGTCCTCCCTGTGCCCGCCGCACACTCGACCGCGGGCCGCCCCATCCAATTGAAACCTTGGTTGATTAGTGATGCGCCTCGCCGTGCTCGTCCCCGTGCTCCTCACCTCCATGGTGAGTAACAGCGGTCTGAGCGAACACCAGCGTGAGCATCGCGAACACAAATGCCTGGATGAGCCCCACGAAGAGCTCCAATCCATAGAACACGTCCACAAGGACGAACGGCACCAGGAACGCCATCATCGCCAGCAGCACTTCGCCGGCGAAGACGTTCCCGAACAGACGGAAGGTGAACGACACCATGCGGGACAGCTCAGAGATCAACTCGAGCAGACCGACGGGAATGTCGATGATCCCCAGGGCGCCCTTCTTGTAGAAGTCGACCGCAAAGAACTTCTTCAGGTACGCAGGGCCGAGAGCCGACAGGCCCCAGAACTCCACGAAGATGAACGAGAAGATGGCAATCGCCAGCGGCGTGTTCACGTCGGTGTTCACCGAACGGAAGTACGGCGAGATCAGGCCGGACACCTTGCCACCCTCGGCGGCGTGTGCGTCAGCCTTCGGTGTGGCGTGCTCACCCGCGGCGGCTTCATCGTGGTGCGTCGGGCAGGCAGTGCCCTCGCACTCCTCGGGACCGTTCGGGATGTAAGCGATTGGGAAACCGGCGATGCTGGTCTGCTTGAAGATGACCTGCTTGTCGCCGTGGCCAGGCTCGACCTTGCCGACGACACCGTTGATCGGGAGCAGACCGAAGTAATTCGAGGTGAGGACGTACAGGAAAATGGTGGCGATGACCCAGAAGAACTTCCGGCCGTTCTCCTCGCCCGCCACCGTGGTGACGATGCCGTAGAAGCCGGAGATCAACGCCTCGACGGCACCGGAGAAGCCCGACGGTACGACCGAGGCGTTGCGACCGACGAAGAAGCCGACCACCACCAGCAGCAACACGACCACCCACGAGGTGAACATCGTGTTCGTCACGCCGAGCGGGCCCAGGTCGAAGATGTGCTCAGGCTTGACGATGATCACCGGAGACGGTGGCTTCACGAACATGACGCCGGCGGCAATCACCACCACGACGCCGAGCACGATGAGAAGAATCTTCAATTCAGCCCCGAATATCGCGCCGGCGCGTGGCCTGTGCGTCTATGACCAATTTGAGCTGTCGGTAGGCTCCAACGAAGCCAACCAGCAATCCCAGTGCCAGAAACACCAGCGTCAGCACCGGACTGAGTTCGAACTTCCCATCGAGCCAATGCCCGATGAGCGTCAGTCCAACGATCGACGTGGCCAGATACGAACCGATCCCCACAAGCCCAACGGCAGGCGAGGTCCAGATCGCAGGACTCACGCCCTTTTTCGGGGGCTGAGGCCGCGGGGAATCTAGCATGCGACCTCCGAGCGATCAACTTGCTTGTGAGCGCACGCACGAAAGGATCGGCGCGCTGCAACGCGAACCTGTGCAAGTCGCTAGTCGAAGTCGTCCAGGTCGAGTTCAGAGATGAAGTCACTGAAGGCGGAGAGCCGCTCGCGCTCCTCCGCGGTGATGCCACCAGTGCGCCCCTCGGGCGTCTCCATCGCCTCACCATCCGCGTTCAAGAGCACGCCCGCACGATCTAATACGCTCTCGTCAGCGTAAATCGGCACCTTGGCGCGCACGGCGATCGCAATCGCATCCGACGGCCTCGAGTCGACCTCGAAGACCTGCCCATCACGTTCGACGTGGATGCGCGCAAAGAACGTGTCGTTCGCGAGGTCGTTCACGACCACCGACTGCACGACCCCGCCCAGCTGCTCGATCATCGAGGCGAGTAGGTCGTGCGTGAGCGGCCGGGCAACGTTGACTTCCTGCAGGCGCACCGCGATCGCGTCGGCCTCGGACGGTCCGATCCAGATCGGCAGATACCGTTCGGCATCCTTTTCGCGCAGGATCACCACCCGCTGATAGTTGCGCAGGCTGACCCGAATGCTCTCGATGGTCAGTTCAATCGTCATTGGACGAAGTGTAGGAGCGCCGTCGAAAGGCAGTCAACGAACGCGACTGTTATCAGCGAGCGCCTACTCGTCACGCTCCTCCGAGTCGCCATCGTCGCTCGAGGTCGTGCCGAACAGGGCCGCCTCGATTGCCGGATCGACCGGTGCACCCCGCTCGATCACGGAGAGAATGCGCCGCTGCAGCGTCGGGCGGTCGATCAGCACCTTGTGGCGGCACTTCTTGCACTCGAGGCCAATGTCCGCGCCCAGGCGCACGACATCCCAATCGATGCTCCCGCAGGGGTGCCTGCGGCGCAGCCGTAGAACGTCGCCAATGCGCAGATCCATGACCATCCAGGACTCCGGCCCTAGCCGCGTGCCGCGTTGATGCCGTCGCGGAGCCGCATTGCCTCGGCGCGCGAGGCTTCTTCGTTCCCAGCGTACAAGACGCTTCGGGAGGCACTCACCAGTATGGCCCCACCATGTGCATCCACGCTCGCCTGCACCGCCGCTTCGAGGTCGCCCGCCTGGGCGCCTACTCCCGGCATCAGGAACAGCAGGTCCGGGGCTACCTCGCGGATTCGCGCGGCTTCCTCGGGATAGGTGGCTCCAACGACGAGACCGACGTTCTCACGCCCCTCCCGCACGTTCCAGCCCGCCGCCAGCATCGCTACGTGCTCGTAGAGCGGTCGGCCCTCGCCCACGGTCAGGTCCTGGAGCTCCCGCGCCCCCTCGTTCGATGTCCGGCAGAGCACGAACGTGTGCTTGTCCGAGTAGGACAGGAACGGCTCGAGCCCGTCCGAGCCCAGGTACGGGTTCGCGGTGACGGCGTCCGCACCGAGCGTGTCGAATACCGCCCGCGCGTAGAACTTCGAGGTATTCCCGACATCCCCCCGCTTTGCATCCAGCAGTACCGGGATGTGCGACGGGATGCGCTCGATCACCGCCTTGAGGTCGCGCCAGCCGGCGTCGCCGTTCGGCTCGAAGAAGGCAGCGTTCGGCTTGTAGCAGCAGACCAGGTCGCTGGTCGCCTCGATGATTCGTCCGAGGTAGTCGACGACGCTCGTCCCAGCCGGAATCTGCGCCTCATCCGGGTCGAGCCCGACACAGAGCAGCGAGCGGTTCCGCTCGACAGCTGCCTCGTACTTGGCTCGAAACCCGTTCATGCGGTCGCCTCCTGCGCGTGCTGCGCGAACTCGATCGGTGGGAGAGCAGCCGCGGCGGCGCGCAGCCGCTCGACGGTGCGCGCGAATGCAGCGATGTCACCCGTGGCGTCGGCGTGCACCGGCACCTCGGCGCCTGCGGGGATCTCGAGGCCGTACTCGCGGAGCTGATGCTCGACGCGGCGTGCGACCGGCTCGGCCGCATCAATCACCTCGATGCGCCCCGCCACGAGCGCCTCGAGTGCCGGTCGCAGGAAGCCATAGTGCGTGCAGCCCAGCGCGATCTCGTCCACGTCTGCGCCGGCTGTCGCGAGTGCGCCTCGCAGCATCGACTCGACGCGCTCGCCATCGACTTCGCCATCCTCGACGAGGTCTGCGAGCCCCGGCATCGCGAGCATCACGACCTCGACGTCACCACCGTGCGCATCGCGCAGTCGTGCAAGCCGTTCGCCGCTGACCGTGCCGGGCGTCGCGAGCACCGCGACACGCTTCGTCTTCGAGCGCTCGACCGCGGGCTTCAGTGGCGGCTCCATGCCGACGATCGGCACCGCGAACTCAGCACGCAGGCGTTCGAGTGCGGCTGAGGACGCGGTATTGCATGCGACCACGACGAGGTTGCAGCCCTCGTCGACGAGACGCTGTGTGAGCACGCGCGAGCGTGCCTCGACCTCTTCGGCCGAGCGCTCGCCGTATGGGAAGTACGCAGTGTCGGCGACGTAGTGGACCGGGAGCGCGGGGAGCAGTCGATGCAACGCGGCGGCGACGGTCAGGCCGCCCACGCCAGAGTCGAAGATGCCAACCGTTGTGCGCATCGAGACCCCTTTTGACCAGCGTAGGCCCGCTCACCAGCCGCGAGCAAGGACGCGCCCGGCCTCAGATCAGGGCGGCGAGGTCAGTCATCGCGCGGCTCCTCCGGAGCAGCCGGCGCGGCGCGCTCAACGTGGGTGCGCTCCCACTCACGAAGGTCGCGTTCCAGCGCGTCGAGTTCCGCGCGTTCCGGAAAGTGACGTCCGTAGCGCGCTTGGTCGAACGCGCGGCCGATCGGCTCGAACGACGGTGCGTCGAGGCGCACCCCGGCGTCCTCCGCGAACTCGAGCGGCGTCGAGCCAACCGTCCGCTCGACCCCTCGGTCGCGCGAGGAGCGCACCACGCGCGCGAACAGCTCGTACACCGCGTGCCGGCGCAGCCAGTCCCCGTCGAGCGCGTCATCGCCGCTCCTCCTACGGAACAAGCCACCGAAGAGGCCGCTCGGCACATCCTCGGACGCCTGCGAGCGCAGCCGCTTGTCGTCATCGAGCTCGCTCATGCGGCGCCGTGCCGCGAACACCACGAGGCCGATCCGATACAGCCCGTAGCCCACCGCGATGATCCCAATCGCGCGCACCCCGAACGACAGCCAGCTCGGGATCAGCGAGTCGGCGCTCTTGTTCGCGCTGTCTGGTGGCTTCGGCATCTCGAACGCATCCATCGAGAACTGATCGAGATGCAGCGTGCGCCCACCCAGCACGAAGCTCACGATCGCCTGCATCACCACCGCGAACGGATACAGCACCGCCCACGCGATCTTGCCGATCACCCACACCACGCGGGCGATCACCGGCTGCATGATCCGACCGCCATCGAGGAAGGTCAGGAACGTGAATACGAGCGCGATCAGCGCGATCCCGCCGAGCGTCACGCCGAGCGACGACACCCATGGCTCGAGGCGGCCCGTCGCATCCTCGGTCGGTCGAGCGCGCGCCGCCTGTGCCACCGCCAGCGCCGCCACGCCCACCACGAAGTAGGCAGGCACCCACCCGAACACGTCGATGCTCTGGCCGATCGCTGTCCAGGCGGTGACCGCGAGCAGGATCACGAAGCCCGCCCCGAACGATCGCAGCACGCGCTCGTAGCTCACGGCGCTACGTCCCGCCACCAGGAACCGCAGCCAGACCAGCGCGAGCACACCCGCGCTCATCGTCAGCGCACCGCGCACCGGCAGCGCGCCGTTCGGACTCGTCACGAATGCGGCGAGGTCTGCCTGGTCCGCCTGCCCGCCGTTCACCGATGCACGCAGCACCGGCACGGCCTCCCAGATGCGGAAGTCCCCGGCCAGCGAGAGCCGCATGAGCAGCTGGAACGCGACCAGCGACGCCGCAATCCCGATGCCCGCCGCGATCGGCAACGGCAGCTTCTGGTCCACGATCCAGCGCACGAGCACAAACGCCCCCGCGGCGGCTGCAAGCAGGATCAGGAACGACGGCCCACCCATGCCATGCGCCGCGACGTCGCGTGTGATCTCGATCGCACGCTGGACGCGCACGGGGTCACCAATCGTCGTGCCGGCGCGCTCGATGCGCTCCGCCATCGAGGCATAGCCGTCGCGTGTCACGCCACTCGCGACCGCACGCAGACCAATCCACCACGCGAGCGACTCCATGACGATGAACAGCGCCGTCGAGGCGGATTGCGTGCGCAGCAGCAGCCTCATCGTTCCAGCACCTCACGCATGCCGCCTCGGGCCGCCGTGAGCATCGCCTCGTCCTGCGTCTGCGCCTCGAGTGCTCGCATTGCGGGCTCGACCTCGACGATCGACAGCCCAGCGGCTTCCTCGCCCCACTCCCACGCGGAGGTCTTCACGATCTGCACGCCATAGCCCTGCGATCGCAGTCGGCGCAGCGTTGCCACCAGCTCGGGCGGCATCAGCGCTGCCACCACCACGACCGTCGCGCCCGCCGGCAACGCCGATCCGGGACGCTCCAGCTCCTCCGACAGCAACGAGGTGGTAAACGGCGCGACCATCGCCAGCGCCTCCAGCACGCGCACGAGCTGGTCAGGACGTCGCCCCGCACCGATGCGGATCGGTCGGTCGGCGTCAGGGAACGATCCGTTGGCGACCAGCCCGATCGACGCATGGTCCTCGAACGCCGCACGAGCGAGCGAGGCGGCCACCACCACGCCGCGTTCGAGCACGATTGGGTCGAAGCCCTGCCACGTGTGCTCCATCGTCGTGATGTTCAGCGCGATCACGATCGCCTGCGATCGCGAGGGCTCGTACAGCCGCGACTGCAACCGTCCCACGCGCGCCGTCGCGTTCCAGTCGACACGCTTCAGCGGGTCGCCCGCGATGTAGTCGCGCACGCCCACCACGCGCACCGGATCCTCGAACAGGCGCTGCCCGCCGGGCCGCTCACCGAACGGGCGCGCGCTGGGCATCCCGATCTCGCCGAGGTCGTACGTGCGCGGGTAGACCACGAGATGTGCGTCGTCGCGCACCGTGACATCGCGCTCGAACAGCCCGAACAGGTCGCTCGAGCGCAGCCGCGCCGGCCCCACGCGGAAGAAGCCACGCGTCAGCGCGGTCATCGTCACCGGCCACTCGATCGCCTCGCGTCCGCGCATCGAGGCGGCACGCGTGAACAGCACCACACCCGGCATGCCCGAGGGGTGCGTCTCCACGTCGGTGGGCGGCATCGCCTCTGGCAGCGCGTCACGCAGCTCGACCCACGGGAGCGGCAGCCACTTGGCGTTCACCAGGCGCAGCCGCATCGACAGCGTCTCGCCCACGAACGCGCGCGTCTCCGGCGCGATGCGCGTGTAGCGCACCTGGTCGAGTGCGAGTCGCGCGCCGAGCCGTGCCACGCCACCCGCCGCGAGCACGAGCACACCCAGGCCAATCAGCGGCACCGACCCCGCCGCGAGTCCGAGCGCGATCAACAGAAAGCAGGCGGGACCCCAGAGGTCACCGAGCAGCGACTTCATCGCGTCGCTCCCTCGCCAGCCGTCGTCACGGCGTGCCTACGCGTCCACTACGGGCACCACAAGCTCGTGCAGGATCTCGTCGAGCACGTCCGACGCTGTCCGGCCACGCAGCCGTGACTGCGAGGAGAGCAGCAGTCGGTGCGCGAGCACGGGCTGCGCCAGTCGCTTCACGTCGTCCGGGCGCACGTAGTCGCGGCCGTCCATCGCCGCCAGCGCCCGTGCCGCGCGGAACAGCGCGAGCGACGCGCGCGGACTCGCACCGAGGTCGAACGCGGCGTGGTCTCGCGTCGCGCGGCAGAGCCGCACGATGTACTGCACGACGGCGTCCTCGACGTGCACCTGCGGCAGCGATGCCGACAGCGCGACGAGCTCGTCACCGTCGACGACCGGACCAAGCGTGTCGAACGGCGAGCGCTCCTCGAAGCGCCGCAGCACCTCGACCTCGCCGGCCTCGTCGGGGTACCCGACCGCGAGCCGCAGCAGGAAACGGTCGAGCTGCGCCTCCGGCAGCGGGAACGTGCCTTCGAGCTCGATCGGGTTCTGCGTCGCCAGCACCAGGAACGGCGCGTCGAGCTCATGCGTCTCCCCGTCGATCGTGACGGTGCGCTCCTCCATCGCCTCCAGCAGCGCCGACTGGGTGCGCGGGGTCGCGCGGTTCACCTCGTCCGCCAGCACGACGTTCGCCATGATCGGCCCCGGGCGGAACTCGAACTCCCCCGACCGCTGCGAGTAGAAGTGGATCCCGAGGATGTCCGAGGGCATCAGGTCCGGCGTGAACTGAATGCGGTGGAACGAAGCCCCGATCGAGCGGGCGAACGCGCGCGCGAGCGTGGTCTTCCCAGTCCCTGGGACGTCCTCCAGCAGCACATGGCCGCCCGCCAGAAGCGCCGCGAGCATCAGGTCGATCGGCTCGTCCGCCCCGACCATCACCGACGCCACGTTGGCGCGGATACGCGCCGCCGCGGCCTGGATCGCCGCTACTGTCTCGGCCCGAGGCCGTGTCTGTACTGCGTCAGCCATCGTCCACCGTCCCCCTCGGCGCTCGTGGGCGGCGAGAATAACAGAATCGATAGCGCCCGCCCGGTACGCCTCGAAGGCTCAGGCTCCGCTCTGCCAGCGCCGGATCGCCTCAATTGGGTGTACGAGCATCAGCACGTTAAGGATCAGTCCATCCCGGATCAGCACCGCGAGCACAGCCTCCGAGGCGACCACGTACAGCGCGGCCAGCCGCCCGGACACCTTCCACGCAAACAGGAAC
The DNA here is from genome assembly GCA_037133575.1 of Chloroflexota bacterium. GTDB lineage: Bacteria > Chloroflexota > Dehalococcoidia > UBA2979 > UBA2979 > RH-chloro-G1. The sequence goes on along the minus strand of JBAXNX010000003.1, from coordinate 3,936 downwards.
CCGATCACGCAGAACGCCACGTCTCCGGCCGAGTTGAGGACGGTGTCCCCGAAGTAGTCCAGCGAGATCGTGGCCTCGCGGTAGCGGTTGATCACCGTCTCGCTGTTCTCCGCCAGCTCCCAGGCCACCTCGATCACCGTCGCGACGACGAGCCGCGCCCCCACGGACGCTCGAGGCCATAGCCAGCGCAGCAGCCAGTAGAACAGCACGCCGTGGGTGACATGCGTGAACGAGTACGGGTCGGCCAGCTGCTGTGAGTTCTCGTTGCTCCAGATGTCGCCGGACCACGCTCGCACGACGCCGCAACGACAGAGCCACAGCCGCCCCTGCTCGCGCAGCCCGAACGCGAGCGCGAGCAACAAGCCCACCTCGAACGCCACAGTCGCCGGCCACGACAATCGCCATCCACGCATGCCGCGAGCATACGAGGGGCCACGTCGCAGGGACGAGGCCCCTCGATACACAGTCACTGCGCGATGACCTCGTCCTTCGGTCGCGTCCGCACCAGCGGCAACGCCGGCAAGATGATTCCTGCGCCTGCGAGCAGCGCGAACACCGCGCCACCCGCGCCCGCCATCACCGCGAACACCGGGCCACCACTCAGTTGCCCGAGCGCGTTGCCCTGGCTCACCGAGGACAGCACCGTCGCTCGCGTGCTCGGGTCGAGGTCGCGGTTCACCCATGCCGTGAAGAATGGGGGCTCGGTGCGCCGCATGCACTCGACGATCAACAGCGCTGGCAGCGCCACCCAGAACGAGCCTGACACCACAAACGCCACCGTTGCCACCGCGATGCCCGCGTAGAACACACTCAGCACTCGCGACATCGAGGCACGCGATACGTCGGCCGTCGCCTTGCGCACGCCACGCACAACGAAGAATCCGATCGCCTGCGTGAGCAGCCCGACCGCACCGAAGAACAGCACTTCGTTCATCCCGGACGGCAGCCCGATGTGCTCGAGCAGGTGGTAGCTCCACAGCCGATCCCACGACTCGCTCGAGCACCCCACGACGAACGCAACGAGGAACGCCGCACGGATCATCGAAGTACTGCGAATAGCATCGAACCCGCCGCGGGCCGTCGTCCCAAGCTGCGCCCACGGCGACCGCGACTCGCTGCCCTCGCTCGGACGGAAGCCCGTCTCCGGCATCGTCAGCGCGAGAAACACCGCGAACATCGAGTACGCCCCGCCGCCCACCAGAAACGGCAAGCTATGGTCGATCAGCCCCAACCCGGCCCCGGCGAGGATGCCGATCACGGCCCCCGCCTGACGCCACTGCGCCGCGCGCGGGTAGGTGCGCGCCGCGGCCTCCTCCCCGATCTCATCGGCAAGCCACGCCTCCTGCGCGCCGCTGAAGAACGTGAACCCCACCCCGAACGCGATCTGCCCGAGCACGATTCCGCCGAACGACGGGAACAACCCGAACGCGATCGGCCCGAGGCCAAACAATGCGGTGCCGATCACGATCGACAGCCGCCGACTCAGCACGTCGGCCACCACGCCCGTCGGCACCTCGAACAGGAACGTGGCGCCTTCCAGCACCGCGCCCACGATCACGAGCTCGAACGGCGTGAGCGCGGCATCGCGCACGACATACAGGGCATAGAGCGCGATCGACATCGTCGCGAAGACGCCGCTCCACGTAGCTCGAGCGATGTACACCACATCGGCCGGCAATGCGCGGCCAGGCAGCAACGTTGGCTGCCGACGAATCCAGGAATCAGGCACAGAGACCCCTCGCTATTGCAGTCGAAACCTCGACCAGCACGCGCGAGAGGACGAAAGACGTCCTACGCGAGCAGGGACGAGGCGATGGCAGAGGTGGTGCGTGCCGTCATGGCAATCCCTCCAACACAGTCGCTCGGTTGCGCGCACTATGCCCGCCGCGCTCGTGACCCGTCAACGCAGCGCACGCTACGGATCAACAACAATGGTGCCCTGCATGCCTGCCTCACGATGCCCCTGCACTGTGCAGAAGAACGAGTACGTCCCCGCCTTCGTCGGCGTGAACGCGATCGTCGAGGTCGTGCCGTGCTCGGCCATCGTGTGCATAGCCGGTGAGGTGCCCATCGACGCCATGTCGTGCTTGCCCGTGTCATGCGCGCGTATCGCCGACGCCGGCATGCCCTCGACGGTCCAGTCGTGCGTCAGCTGGCCTTCGTTCTTCATGCGCAACTCGACCGGCTGGTTCGCCTTCGCGTGCAGCTCGACCGGCCCGAAGCTGAACTCCCGCACGGTCACCTCGAGGCTTGCGGGCTTCGCTCCCCCACACGCCGCGATCGCGAGCATCGCCACGACGAGCACCAGTCTCACGATTGTTCGTCTACGCATCGATACCCCCTGAGCAGCAGTACACCGGAGAACCTCACGGCGGCTTCCGCGCTCGCGATGAGAGAGCGACCCCAGCAGCGCCAATCCATCGAGTGGACACGACGCAACCATGAAGATGGGCGGAGAGCGCCCGTGGCGCTAGCCTAGGGACGTGCCCAACGAACCGCTGCCCTTCCGCGTCGAGGAGAACCTCGTCTACGCCCTGCCGTTGCAGTCAGGCGGGCTGCTGCTCGTCGACGCCGGCCCGGACGTGATGGGCGGCTGGGACCAGCTCTTAGGGCGCATCAACGCCAAAGGCTTCGCCGCGACCGACGTCCGAGCCGTGCTCATCACCCACGCGCACATCGACCACGCCGGCCTCGCCTACCGCTGGGCCGCCGCGGGGGCGCTCATCCTCGCAGGCGCTGCCGACATCCCTGCGCTGCTCTCCGGCCACGCGTGGAACGAGGGGCGCGACGCAGCCCGCCTCGCCACGCTGCGCGAGCACGGCGCGACGCAAGAGTTGCTCGACGTGCTCGCCGCCAGTGACCTGCGTCGAGGCTTTGCGTGGGAGCCCATCCCCCCCGGCGGCGTGCACCCGATCGAGGACGGCACGCGCATCCCCCTCGCCAACGACGAGCAGCTGCGCGTGATCGCTACTCCCGGCCACACCCCTGGCAACCTCGTCGCCCTCGCCGAGGGCTCAGGCGATCTCTACGCCGGCGACACACTGCTGCCGCACCAGGTACCGACCGCGGGCATGCACTTCGCGATCACCGAGGACGGTGGCGTCGGCGAGCGCTGGCCCTCACTGCCGCTGTTCGTGCGCTCGGTGCAGCGCGTGGGCGAGCTCGGCGCGAAGCGCACGCTGCAGGGCCACGGCACCCCCGGCTCGAATCCCGCGAGGCTGGCCGGGCGCTTCATCCAGCACCATCAGCGGCGCGCCAATCGCTACCGCGCGCTCCTCACCGAGCAGCCTGATACCGCCTTCGGCCTCGCCGAGCGTGCCTTCCCGCACATCGGTCCACTCCAACTCGCCCAGGCGATGACCGAGATCATCGGCCACTTCGACCTGCTCGACCTCGACCACCAGATCGAACGCGATGTACGCGACGGCGTCGTAACCGTGCGCTTGGTCTCGTAGACCTCGAGGCTACCGAGGCAGCAGCGCGATCCCCGCACCGCCAAGCGCCGTCAGCACCACGACCAGCCACGGCGGCACGCGCCACACCTGCAGCAGCCCGAACGCGACGATCGCCAGTGCGAGATCGATCGCGCCCGTCACAGCACTCGTGAAGATCGGCGTGTACAACGCCGCCGCGAGGATGCCCACGACCGCAGCGTTCACGCCGCGCAGCACGCCCTGAAACGCGACGTGACGTCGGAACGCATCCCAGAACGGCAGCGCACCCGTCACCATCAGGAACGACGGCGCGAACATCGCGAGCAGCGCCACGAAGCCACCGAACACGCCATTCGGCGTCGGCCCCTCGACCGCGCCGAGGTATGCCGAGAACGTGAACAGCGGCCCCGGTACCGCCTGCGCCGCGCCGTAGCCAGCGAGGAATTGCTCGCGCGTCACCCAGCCCGGCGGTACCACCTCGGCCTGTAGCAGCGGCAGCACC
>JBAXNX010000002.1:0-23122 GCA_037133575.1 Chloroflexota bacterium | reverse complement strand
AAGGCGACCTACCCCGGCAACGCGCTGGGCACGGCGCTCAAGACCGCCGCGCAGCTCATCACCTCGAACCTCGGCATGGGGGTCTGCTACGTCACGACCGGCGGGTTCGATACCCACGCCGCCGAGTCCGGGACGCAGGCCAACCTGTTGAAAGCGACCTCGGACGCTGTCTCGGCCTTCTACGCCGACCTGACGGCCCAGGGCCTCGACAAGGACGTGCTCACCCTGATGTGGACGGAGTTCGGCCGCCGGGTGAAGGAGAACGGCTCCCAGGGCACCGACCATGGGACGGCCACCCCCGTCTTCCTGGTGGGCGGCGGGCTCAAAGGCGGGCTCTACGGCGAGACGCCGTCCGTCCGGAACCTCGATTCCAACGGCGATCTCAAGTTCAACACCGACTTCCGGTCGGTCTACTCGACCGTGCTGTCGAGGTGGTTCGGCACCGATCCCAAGGACGTGCTTGGGACGGCCTACCCGGAGCTACCCATCTTCGCGTAGCCGTTACCTTTCCCCGACCATCCCCTCGTCCCTGAGAGACAGTCGGCGGTAGAATGCGCATTCCTCGGGGGATGTTCGCGGAGGTTCCTGATGACCACCGAAGCGCCAGGGCTGTCGTCGCACACGGCTGATGAGTACCAGAGTCCTGTTGCCGGATATCAGCTGTTGCTGCGGCTTCGGGTGCGGAACCAGCCGGGCAACCTCGGCAAGGTCACGACCGCCATCGGCGAGATGGGCGGCGACATCGGGTCGATCGACATCGCCGAGGCGCGCACCGAAGTGATCGTCCGCGACTTCCGCATCTACTGCATCGACGAAGAGAACGCGCGCGCAATCGTCGCGCGGGTCGCGACGATTCCAGGCGTCGAGGTGCAGCACGCCTCCGACCGCACCTTCCAACTCCACCGTCGCGGCAAGATCGAGACGCAGAACAAGGTGCACATCCGCACCTCCGCCGAGCTCTCGCACGTATACACACCGGGCGTCGCGCGCGTCTGCATGCAGATCCACGAGAACCCCGACGCGGTGTGGTCACTCACCATCAAGTCGAACACCGTCGCGGTCGTCACTGACGGCACCGCAGTGCTCGGCCTCGGTGACATCGGTCCCGAGGCTTCCCTTCCGGTGATGGAAGGCAAGTCGATGTTGTTCAAGACCTTTGGCAACATCGATGCCTGGCCGATCTGCCTCGACACGAAAGATCCCGACGAGATCGTCAACATCGTGAAGGCGATCGCTCCGGGCTTTGGCGGCATCCTGCTCGAGGACATCTCGGCGCCGCGCTGCTTCGAGATTGAAGAGCGACTCAAGCAAGAGCTCAACATCCCGGTGTTCCACGATGACCAGCACGGCACCGCCGTGGTCGTGCTCGCCGGCGTGATCAACAGCCTGAAGATCGTGCAGAAGCGGCCCGAGGATCTGAAGGTCGTGCTGCTCGGTGTCGGCGCTGCCGGCGTCGCCTGCGCGAAGATCCTCATGAACTTCGGCGTGAAGAGCGTCATCGGCTTCGACCGCTCCGGTGCGATCTACGAGGGCCGCGTCGAGGGCATGAACCCCGCCAAGGAGTGGTTCGCGCAGCACACGAACCGCGAGGGCTTCGATGGCTCACTCACGGACGCGATGGTGGGCGCTGACCTGTTCCTCGGCCTCTCCGGTCCGCGGACGGTGACGGCTGACCAGGTCGCTTCGATGCACAAGGACTCGATCGTGATGGCACTGTCGAACCCGGAGCCCGAGATCATGCCCGAGTTGATCCAGGGCAAGGCCCGCATCATCGCCACCGGACGCTCCGACTACCCCAACCAGGTCAACAACGTGCTCTGCTTCCCCGGTCTCTTCCGTGGCGCCTTCGACTCGGCCGCCACCCAGATCACCGAGGAGATGAAGATCGTCGCCGCCCGTGCGATCGCCGAGACCATCCCCGACAACCAGCTCAGTGAGGACTACATCCTCCCCTCGGTCTTCAACCCCGAGGTTGCAGAGCGCGTCGCCGCTGCTGTTGCCGCCGAGGCGATTCGCTCCGGCGTCATCCGCGAGAAGGGCTCACGCGTCTTCATCTAGTCGACGCCGGTTCGCATACACAACGAAGCCCGGCCGTTGGCCGGGCTTCGTGCTTTCCCCGAGGTATGCGCTCAGCCGGTACGGAGCGACACGGATACCACTCGAGGTAACTGTCGCGCCGAGGTCCGGTCGTACGGCACGACCAGGCACAACGGGCCGTCATCACCGAGCGTTGCGCCATCACGCTCCGTCGCGAGGAGCACGGCTGCCTGGTGGTACTCCGGCCCGACCTCGGACGCCGCGAGCACGACGTAGCTGCCATCATCCGAGGTGACCACAACGATCTGCTGCGCGAGCTGCTCACCATCGGTCATGTAAAACATGCCTGCGTCCGCGAGTAGGTCGTGCAGCGGCACGCCGCTCCACTCGACGGCGCCGTCGCCCTGCTCCGCCGTGATCGAGTGCGACTCGTGCGCATCGAGTGCGTAGCGGCCGGGCGAGCACAGGTCGCCATCGATCGCTACCGCAGCGTCCGCCGTGCCGAGCGCACCGCCATGTGCGGTGTGGTACTCGATGCCCGTCACGCCGAGCAGCGAGCGTGTCCCCTCGCGCGGCACGACGAGACGTAGGCCGACACGTAGGGCCTCGCCGTCCTGCATCGTCGCGAGCAGGATCGGCCGCGGTGACACACTCGGATCGGCCTCAGCGAGCGCAATTGTGACGCGCGCGCCGTCGGACGCGGTGACCACGAAGTAGCCATGCTCGACCGATGGTGCGTCGAGGATGCCCGCAGCCTGCGCGTACGCGAGCAGTGAGGCGCCTCGATACTCGCGCTCCCGCCCACCGAGGTGGAGCGTGACGTGCTCGCTCGGCAGTGTGCCGATCACGGCGACGATGCGACTGATGGTCTCAGATGTCACGCGCGCCCAGGGTCCTGTTCGAGGGGAACCTAGCCGTAGCGTTCCTCGATCCACGGGTCGCCGTGCATGTGGTAGCCGTACATCTCCCAGAAGCCGGGACGGTCTTCGTTCATGAATTCGATGCCGCGTATCCACTTCGCGCTCTTCCAGAAATAGAGCTTCGGCACGATGCCGCGTAGCGGTCCGCCGTGATCCGCTGAGATCGGCTCCCCGTTACGCGTGTGGGCGAAGAGCACCTCGTCACCCATCAGCTCCGAGATCGGCACGTTGGTCGTGTACCCGCCGTAGCAGTGGAACATCACGTGGGTCGCCTCGGCGCTCACCTGCGCCAGCGCCATCACGTCGCGGAAGCGCACGCCCTCCCACTCGTTGTCGTACGACGACCAGGTCGTGACGCAGTGGATGTCGGAGACATCGCTTGTCTGCGGCAGCGCCATGAACTCGTCCCAGCTGAGCTGCACCGGCTGTGCGACGAGACCGAAGATCTCGAACTGCCAGGTGGCGAGGTCGATGCGCGGGTTGCCGTCGTAGGTCAGGACCGGCCAGCCGTCGGTCAGGCGCTGCCCCGGAGGGAGCCGAGGCTCACCAAATGGCGGTCGCGCGGGGCGTCCAGAGTCGCTGGTCATGACGAGAGCCTTTCGCTGCTCGCGAGAGATATCGATGGTACCCCCGTAGGGTGTTGGGCGATCCCTCAGGCGATCCCAGCGGCGGGCTCCGGTAGGATGGATGGCATGGACTCCCCCATCGCCGTATCTCCGCCTCGCCAGCCGGCCGACGCCCGACGCCTCGCGCTGTCGCTGAGCATCGCGGCGGTCGTTGTGCTGATCGACCAGGTGACGAAGGCGCTCGTGCGCAACGCGCTGGTCGAGGGCACCGCGTGGCCGTCGCTGGACGCGTGGCTCGCAATCTCGCACGTCGAGAACTCCGGCGCTGCGTTCGGGATGATGCAGGGCGCGGGCATGTTCCTGCTCGTGGTGACCGTGCTCGGCGTCGCCGGCGTCTTCATGTACCTGTGGCGTTTCCCGCCGAGCCAGCCGCTCTACTTCGCGGCACTCTCGCTGATCCTCGGTGGCGCGATCGGCAATCTGATCGATCGTGCGGCCAAGGGCACCGTGACCGACTTCATCGATCCGGCGTATTACCCCGCGTTCAACATTGCTGACTCGGCGATCGTCTGTGGAGTCGCGACCATCCTCCTGCTGTCGTTCATCGAGGAGCGACGGCGATGACAACCGAGGCCGCACGTCAGTTCACCGCGTCGAGGCGTGATCGTCTCGACCGTCTCATCGCGGAGGCACTCCCCGAGTTGTCGCGTTCACAGGCGCAGCGCCTGATCGAGCGCGGCCACGTGCAGGTCGCGGGCGTTGAGGCGACGCGTGCCGCGCTGTTCGTCGAGCCCGACACGAATATCGAGGTCACGCTCCCGCACAACGAGATCGACGAAGCCGCGGCCATGGTCCCGATCGAAATTCTCTACGAGGACGAGCACGTGCTCGTCGTGAACAAGCCCGCGGGTATCCTCGTGCACGGCGTGCCCGGTGTGCCAGGGCTCTCGATCGTCGATGTCATGCGCGCACGTCATCCCGAGGCGCGTGACCTGCGCGAAGGCGACTACCGCGCTGGCGTGGTGCACCGCCTCGATCGCGACACGACCGGCGTGCTGGCATACGCGAAGACCGACATCGCACGCGACACGCTGAAAGATCAGTGGCGTGCTCGCGAGACCGAGAAGCAGTACGTCGCGATCGTCGAAGGTCGTGTCGAGCCGGTCGCAGGCATCGTCGACGCCGAGATCGGCCCCGACCCCAATGACGGCCGCCGTCGCGCAGTGGTCGAATCGGGCGAGAATGCCTACTCCGAGTACCGAGTGCGGGAACAATACGGCGTCGATCACGCGTTGCTCGATGTCTCGATCCGAACGGGGCGCACGCACCAGATCCGCGTGCACCTCGAGGCGATCGGGTACCCGGTGATGGGTGACTCGCTCTACGGACGCCGCTCGGAGTACATCGGCCGCCAGGCACTGCACGCTGCCAGACTCGGCTTCCGCCTGCCAAGCACGGGCGAGTACCGTGCGTTCGAGGCACCCATCCCACAGGACATGCAGCGCGTGATCGACACGTTGCGCTCGCAATACCCCGATCACAGCAAAGGACCGCAGCAGTGACCGTGCGTGTGCGCTACGCGCCCAGCCCCACCGGCGAGCCGCACGTCGGCAATGTCCGCACCGCGCTGTGGAGCTGGCTGCACGCGCGCCGGCACGGCGGCGTGTTCTTCGTGCGCATCGAGGACACAGACCAGACGCGGCTCGTGCCCGGCTCGCAGGAGCGCATCCTCGAATCGCTGCGCTGGCTCGGCATGGACTGGGACGAGGGTCCCGATATCGGTGGCCCGTTCGCGCCGTACACACAGTCGGAGCGCCTGCCGCTCTATCAGGCCGCAGCGGCCGCACTGCTCGAGTCCGGCAATGCCTATCGCTGCTTCTGCACGCCCGAGCGACTCGAGGAGCTGCGCAACTCCCAGCGCGAGAACCACATGCCGCCCGGCTACGACGGCCGCTGTCGCTCGCTGCTGCCCGATGAGGCCGAGGCGCGCGCTGTCACTGGCGAGCCCAACGTGGTGCGCTTCCTCGTGCCCGACGAGGGCAGCACGACCTTCACCGACCTGATCCGCGGCGATATCACCGTTGAGAACGTGACGATGGACGACTTCGTCATCCTCAAGTCCGATGGCTTCCCGACGTATCACCTCGCGCACGCGGTCGATGACCACGCGATGGAAGTGACGCATGTCTCGCGCGGCGACGAGTGGATTCCGTCGGCGCCTCGACACGTGCTGCTGTTTCGCGCGCTCGGCTACGAGCCGCCGATCTATGTGCACACCTCGATCATCCTCGCGCCGGGCGGTGGCAAGCTGTCGAAGCGCCATGGTGCCAAGGCGATCCTCGAGTATCGCGACGATGGCTTTCTGCCGGAGGCGCTATTCAACTTCCTCGCGATCACCGGTTGGGCGCCCGACGGCACAACCGAGGTCATGACGAAGGAGCAGGCGGCTGCGGTCTTCGACTTCGATCAGCTGAACGCTCATCCAGCGACGTTCGACATGGATAAGCTTGAGTGGCTGAACGGTATCTACCTGCGCCAGATGTCCGTCTCCGAACTGTCCGAGCGCTTCGCGCAGCAGCTCGAACGTGACTTGCCGCCAGAGGTGCCGCGGCCGCTCGACCGTGCCTTTGTCGAGGAGATCACGCCGCTCGTCCAGGAGCGCGTGAAGCTGCTCCCCGAGGTCACGCCGCTCGTCGACTTCTTCTTCGACTCCACGCTCGCGGCCCCGGCGCGTGAGACGCTGCTCGGTAAGCCCTTCCGGGAGCGTCCCGAGGCGGCCCGTGCCGCCCTCGACGCCGCGCTGGCAGCGCTCCGTCCACTCGAGCTCTGGGAACCGGCAGCCGTCGAGGCAGCCCTGCGCGCCGCGGCGGAGACTGCCGGCGAGAAGCCGGGGGACCTCTTCATGCTCTGCCGCGTCTCGGTGACCGGGAAGTCGGTCACGCCCCCGTTGTTCGAGACGATGGCGATCGTGGGCCGTGAGACCAGCCTGGCTCGCCTCGAGGCTGCCGCGCAGCTCGCTGCGGGCACGTAAGGGCCGTCCCGTTAGACCACACTCGCTCAGTTTGCTAGGTTAAGTGCCTGCGTTGGGGACTCGTCTAAAGGTAGGACAGCTGATTCTGGATCAGTCAGTCGAGGTTCGAATCCTCGGTCCCCAGCCACTCAATCGCATGGCCGAACACACCGCCTCCAATCCACTGACCGCACCATCCGCCGAGGCGCTGAGCAAGGTTGATCGGGCCTTCGTGCTCGCCTCGAGCGAACCGGTGGTCGCCGTGCATGCCAACGAATCGCACTGGTGGAACAACGGCTCGTTCGCGCTCCCGGTATTGGGTGCCGTCGTGTGCCTCGCGGTTGGGCTCCTCGCGCATATCACCGAGGCCGTCGGCTTCGGGCTGTTCCTCGGCGCGATTGCGCTGTTCATGCTGCCGGTGGTGTTGCTGACTTGGCGTGGCAGTGCCACCTCGATCGTGCTCACGGCGACGCGAGCGCTCGCGCTGCACAACGGCAAGGTGCTTCGGGACGTGCCATGGGCCGAGGTGCATCTGATCGACCGTGTCGACACGCTCGGCAACGTGCGCTGGAGGCTGCACCCGCGCGAGGGGCAGCACCTCGCGATTGAGGGCGAGATTGCCGACGTGCCGGGGCTGATCGAGCAGGCACAACGGCTCTCGGGCTATCGGAGCCAGAGCGAGCAGCCGCGCAGCTAGCTCGGAATTGATCATCTGAGTAGCACAAGTGTTTCACGTGAAACAAACTGCATAGACAGAAATAGAACACCTGTACGTTTCGCCTCGGTGCGTTAGTATCAGCGGGTGAACTGTTTCCGCTGCGGCTCGGCGTTTGGTCTCAAGGACGTGTTCTGCCCTGAGTGCGGCAGCAGCGCGGACGGGCCAACGCCCCTGCCCGAACTCGACGAGTTCATCCCGTCGCCGGCTCTGGCCGCCGTAGCTGCCACGGCTGTCGCGATCGCCGAGTCACCACGTGAGGCATACGAGGCCACTCAGGCCACGATGCTCCCCGTCGAGTTCCCGACCGACCTCGTTGGCTACCGGCAGCGGCTCCAGGAGCTGTTCGGGTACCCGGACTTCCGCTCGGGCCAGGCGCAGGTGCTCGAGGCGCTCGGGACGGGTGATGTCCTCGGGGTGATGCCGACGGGTGCGGGTAAGAGCCTTTGTTATGTCCTGCCGGCGCTTGAGGTGGGGCGGACGCTGGTGGTGTCCCCGCTGATCGCGCTGATGCAGGACCAGGTGGAGTCGCTGCAGGCGAACGGCATCGCCGCCACCTTCATCAACTCGACGCTCACGCGCGACGAGCAGAACCGGCGCTATCGAGACTTCATCGATGGGCGCGTTGCCTTGCTGTACATCGCGCCGGAGCGCTTCGCGAACGCTCGCTTCGTCGAGGGGCTGCGCAGCGCCGGCGTGAATCTGCTCGTGATCGACGAGGCGCACTGCATTTCCGAGTGGGGCCATGACTTCCGGCCCGACTACCTCGTGCTGGGGACGATTCGCCAGCGACTCGGTGCACCGCGCACGCTCGCGCTCACGGCGACGGCTGATCCGACGGTGCGCCGCGATATCCTCGTACGCCTCGGCGTCGCCGGACGTGCGGCCGAGATCGTCACATCATTCGACCGCCCAAACCTGCGCTTCTCAGTGGTCTCCGCACCGGGCGAGTCCGAGCGCATCGACTGGCTGATCCGCTACGCCCGCGCACGCGAGGGACAGGCCGGCATCGTCTATGCGCGCACGCGCAAGAACGTCGAGCAGACCGCGGCTGCGCTGAGCGCCGCCGGCGTGCGTGCGGTCGCGTACCACGCGGGTATGCCTAACCACGATCGCGCGCAGGCGCAGCGCAGCTTCATCACCGGGAAGGTGCCGGTGCTGGTTGCGACGAACGCGTTTGGCATGGGGATCGACAAGCCGGATGTGCGTTACGTGGTGCACACCCACATTCCGGGGCGTCTTGAGGCGTACTATCAGGAGGCTGGGCGTGCGGGCCGCGATGGCGACCCGGCGGAGTGCACGCTGCTTTACGCGCGCCGTGACGCCTCGCTGCAGCGTCGTTTCATTGACCAGGCGCATCCCGACGTCCAGAGCTTTCGTCGCATCTGGCAGATGCTGGTCGAGGCGCAGCGCTTCGCCGGCCAGCGCCCACTGACGCCGGGCGACCTCGATGGGGTGCTTGGCGACGGGCTCGCGACGGCGCTCGGTGCGCTGCGCGCGCAGGGGCTCGTCGAGCCCGGCGTGGTGCGGCTGCGCTCGCTTGAGCCAGAGATCGAGCTCGACCACCAGCCGATCGAGGAGCGTCGCCGGTACGCCGAGTCGCGCCTCGCGCAGATGCTCGAGTACGCGGAAACGTCGGGATGCCGACGCGCGCTGATCTTGCGCTACTTCGGCGAGCAGGCGCCCGAAGACTGCGCGAACTGTGACCACTGCGACGGCACGGCGGCTGCCAGTAGCGAAGCGGCATACCCCGAGGATCTCTTCAGCTCGCTCCTCGACCTGCGGACGGAGCTCGCGTCCGAGTCTGGTCGGCCGCTCTACATGGTGTTCGAGGAGCGCACCGCCCGTGAGGTCGCCACCTATCGCCCGGGTACCGAAGACGAACTGCTCGCCACGTGGGGTCTCGGCGCCACCCGCGTGCGCTGGTTCGGCGCGCGCGTGCTCGCGATCGTGCGCGAGTGGGAGCAGCACAGCCCCGACATCGCGCCACCTCCACCGCGACCATATGACCGCGCCAAGATGGCCGCTCGGGCCGAGGAGACCGAGGTCTCGTACGACGACCCGCTCTATCAGCGGCTGCGCGGCTGGCGACGTGACCGGGCGCGGACGGACGGGGTGCCAGCGTACACGCTCTTCTCGGACCGTACGGCGCGTGAGCTCGCTGCCGTGCGCCCGGGCAACGAGGACAGCCTGCGCGGCATCTGGGGGCTCGGTGACTCGCGGGTGCGGGCTTTCGGGGACGAGTTGCTTTCGGTGATTCGCACGGCCGACTGACCCCCGATGGTTTCCGCCCGTCGTTTCCATCGGTCTCGTGGGCGCACGACGCTTGGTCGCTTCGACAGGCGGGTAGTGGGTTGCGAGGTCTGGTCGGTGGGCGCATGATTACAAGAATGGCTGCTCTTCGGGGAGCGCCACCAAGTAGAGGAGTGACTGATGGCTCTCATCGTTACGGACGCGGCAGCGGAGCAGCTCGGCGTACTCGTCGTCGAGCACGAGATTGCTGACCCGCAGGGCCTACGCCTGTTCGCCCGCAGCGGCGGCGGCTGCGCCTGCAGCGGTCCGGCCTTTGGCATGACGATCGACTCGCCCGCCGAGGACGACGAGGTCATCACCGTGAACGGCATCCGTTTCCTGGTCGACCCCCTTTCCGCGGGCAACCTGGACGGCGCCTCGATCGACTACATCGATGACGTGATGCGCAAGGGCTTCACCATCGAGGCCCCGAACTCTGCGGCAGCTGAGGGCGCGGCTTGCGGCTGTGGCGGCGGCGGTCATCACTAGTCGGACTGGCACTCAGTCGGATCGGCACTAGCCACCGACTGGCTCGCACTTCGAGGGCGGCGCGCAAGCGCCGCCTTTGTCTTGCGCTCGTATCATGAGGCGGACGAGGGGACGCGATGCACGAGCAACTCCACCTGCTGGATGAGGTCAAACCGCTGCGTGATCCCGTGTTCATCTGCGGGTTCACTGGTTGGACAGACTCGCACGGCGCCGCGAATGGGGTGGTGCAGTACCTCGCCGAGCAATGGAATGCGAAGCCGCTCGCCGAGATCGTGCCTGAGCCGTACTACGACTTCACCGTCCAGCGACCGCGGTCGCGCAACGAGGGCATGACGCGCGTCCTCGACTGGCCCTCGAATCGGTTCTCGGTGGCCTCGCCCGAAGGCGCTGACCGCGATGTCCTGCTGTTCTCCGGTATCGAGCCCCACCTGCGCTGGCGATCGTTCATCGATGCCATCGTCGAGATGCTCGAGTACACGCGGTCGACGACGAGCGTGACGCTCGGCGTCCAGCCCGGCGCCGTGCCGCACACACGTACGGCACCGGTCACGCTGTCTGCCTCGGATGATGAGTTCGAGACGCAGTTCGGTCTGCGCATTCCAGTCTCGCGCTACGAGGGGCCGACGGGCCTGATGAGTGTGCTCAATCTGCGGCTGCGCGCGATGGACTGGCGCAACGCCAGCCTGTGGGCGATCGTCCCGCACTACCTGAACGTCGGCCCGAATCCCAACGCCATGGCGTCGCTCGTGCGCATGCTGGACCGCGGCTACGGCACGCATACCTCGCTCGCCGGCATCGACACGATGATTACGGACTTCAACCAGAAGCTGGACTCGGCGCTCGAACCATCGGGCGAGGCGGCCGCGTACGTGCGCACGCTCGAGGAGCAGTACGACGCGCAGCACGCCAATGACGGCAGCACTGAGCCGGTCGACCTCGGGCGCACCGAGGACATTCTGGGCGACCTCGAGCAGTTCCTGCGGGAGCATCGTGACGAGGGGCCGAAGGCCTAGCTAGCGGTTCGGGACGTCCTGCAGACAGCTCCCCGCGCCGGTGACACACGGCAGTGGCGTCGGCCACGGATACACAGCCGCGCTGATGGCTTTTACCGGCTGTGCGTTCACGCCGCTCGCGGTGAACGAGACCGGGTAGGTATCGAGCCCACAACTCACGATGAAGGTGCCGCTGGTCGGCGCACCGTCCTCGGGCGTCCAGCGCCAGGTCGGTTCACCGCCGGCAATGGTCAGGTAGGTGCCGAGGGGGTATCCGCGGCCATTTGCGTACTGGATCTGGGCGTGGCAGGTCTGGAACGCGCCGTAGCGGATGGTGGCGCTTGCCTCGCGGCCCGCGACGACAGGCGAGATAGTGATCACGCTCACCGTCCCGAGGTCGGAGCGGGCGCCGCCCGGCGGCAGCGGGGCATGGCTCACTTCCGGTTCGGGCGTTGGCGTGGGGCGTAGCGTCGAGGTGCGCGAGGCGCAGCCCAGCGCGAGGCTGGCCAGGAGCACTGAGACGAGGAATACGACTCGCATACGGGGAGCGTACCGCCTCGCTTATGACACGAGCGAGTACCTCGACGGAGCCAAGAAGCAGAGTGGGCTTCACCGGGACTGGAACGCTTGGTACCATGCCCGTCCGAGCCGCAGGAGTGTAGCTCAGCTGGCTAGAGCAGCGGTCTCCAAAACCGCAGGCCGGGGGTTCGAATCCCTCCACTCCTGCCAGTTGTTCGCGTGCCGAGGTGGTGAAATGGCAGACACGCCGTCTTGAGGGGGCGGTGCCAGCAATGGCGTATGAGTTCGAGTCTCATTCTCGGCACCAACTAGTCCGGTTTCGGGCGGAAGTAGCTCAGTGGTAGAGCGCCTCCTTGCCAAGGAGGAGGTCGCGAGTTCGACCCTCGTCTTCCGCTCCAGACGGCCACGTAGCCAAGTGGCAAGGCAGAGGTCTGCAAAACCTCCATCGTGGGTTCGATTCCCACCGTGGCCTCCAACAAAACCCAGCAATAGAGCCGTTTCCTCGACGGCCTATTGCTTGCGTCTTTAGCAGTTGTAGCCATCCTGTAGCCGCGCACGTAAAGGCGGAGCTCAACGAGTTGAGCCAGGTGACGACGGTCGGATACGGTGACCGGTTCCCAGTTACGCCCGAGGGCCGAAGAATCGCGGCATTTCTGATGCTTCTGGGAATCACGCTGTTCAGTTTCGTGACGGCGAACATCGCAGCGTTCCTCTCCACTCGGGAGAGAGCGGAGGGCCCAACACTTCAAGAGTTGGGGGCGCAGATCGATCGCTTAGAGGCGCTCATCCGCGACCAACGCGATAGCGCACATTGACTCTGATCCTTGAGCTCGATGATCCGTCTCGTTTGTCGTGAACGGGAAGGATTCGCCGATTACGGCGCAATGGCGCGGCGGCGGCCTCACGGACAATGTTGATAGGGCATCGATCTATTCGAGTCCGAGACGGCTTGAGTGCGAGTGAATCCGTGACAGGCTAAGCAACGGCAAGCGCGCCGGTGCAATATGTGCTCAGACGTTCGTCCTTGAAGGAGACCAACCATGCTCTGGGCCATTTCGCGCGTGGCGGGGCCAAGCTTCGCCGAAGATCGTGAACAGCGGATGCAGCCTCACCTCGACTATCTGCACAGCCAGAAAGACATCCTGGTAATTTCTGGCGGGACGATAAGCGACGACGGCACGCAGTTCGTCGGCAGTCTGTTGATCGTCAACGTGCAGACCCGCGCCGAAGCGCAAGCGTTCGTGGACGGAGATCCATTCACTCAGGCCGGCATGTTCACAAGCGTTACGATCGTGCGCATGAATAAGGGCGAATTTAACCCGCCGGCCGCGGAAGGCGCGTGAGCATGGCGGCATCTGAGAGCACGCACGGTTCCTGACGAAGCCCGCCTTACGGCGGGCGCACAACGTGCTCTTGCGGACGCCTAAGCGTGATACCGGTTGGGCGAATTCGTGGCAGGCAAGGCGAAGCTGCTGGCACGGCCCTGACCATTCCCCACGAGGGCGCAGCCCTCCAACGTTCGCTAAGAATCCCTATAAGGTCGCAACCGACCCTCCGTGATGATGACGGCCTTCCCACAGGTACATGCTTCATCTTGGTTGTCCGGGCCGACTACATGCTTACCGGTACAGCCGTTGCTGGCGTTACAGCCCTCCAGCGCTTTCAACCTACGCACGAGAGTCACGTTGCGCTCTAGTTCACCTTGTTGCCGGCGGCGTGCTCGGCGTAACGACACATGAGCCAGTCGCGGCGATGGTCGATTTGTTGTTGTGTCATGGTCGCCAGCAGGTCCGCAAGGTCCCGACCGTTGCCAGCGCCATCACTCAGGCCGTCAGCCAGGATGCGTAGGTCATCGAGGAAAAGTGCCTGCGTGAATGCGCGCATCCATTCCGACTCCCCCGCCCCCCGCCGCTGTCGGGCGTCGTCTTCGAGGCGCGCGACCCGCCGTTCGAGCGTCATGCCGACTTCCCTTCTCAGCGCTGCCCTGCGCCGGCTTCGAGCGTCGCAATGCGTTCCTCCAGTTCCGCCTGCTCTCTGAGACGTGCTCCTAGCTCCAGGACGGCGCGTGCAGCACATGCTGCACCGCCCTCCGGTTGTCCCGGTGGCCCTCGCGTAACTCGTTGGCAACGAGGTGAGTATCGACCGTGATAGGCCGCCGAGTAGCCTGCGCAAGGCTCTCTCAGCCGGTTTCAGGGTTGTCCCTGTAGGGCTATGCTGAGCTCATGAGTGATCTGGTCATCGATACCCGCCCCGAGCTGCGCCGACCGCTGCTGAT
Organism: Chloroflexota bacterium; assembly: GCA_037133575.1. GTDB lineage: Bacteria > Chloroflexota > Dehalococcoidia > UBA2979 > UBA2979 > RH-chloro-G1. The sequence goes on along the minus strand of JBAXNX010000002.1, from coordinate 9,307 downwards.
CGCTGCGTGGTCGGGCTGGAGCGATGCGGGTGAGTCGGCCACGGGTGCCATTCGCTTCATGCTGCGCCGATGGCGCGAGGAGCGTTTCGCGCACATCGACGCGGACGCCTACTACGACTTCACGCAGGCTCGGCCACGAGTACGCCTCGACAACGGCGAGCGCGTGATCGACTGGCCCCCCAACGACTTCACCGCGCACAAGCGCGAGGGCGATGGCCCCGACCTGATCCTGTTCCAGGGCATCGAGCCGCACCTCTCATGGCACTCCTACGCCGAGGCGATGATGGAGGTCTGCCGCGAGTTCGACGTCTCGGGCATCGTGATGCTCGGTGGCCTGCTCGCTGAGGTGAGCCACACTCGCCCGATCCGCATCACGGGTGGCTCTGACGACGAAGGGCTACGCGAGCTACTGACGCTGCAGCCGCGCCGCGGCGGTGGCTACGAGGGCCCCACAGGCATCATGACGGTGGTCACGAACGCTGCCCGTGATGCCGGGATTGCGACCGGATCGATCTGGGCGAACGTTCCGCATTATGTAAATGCTTCGCCTAACCCGAAGGCGACCCTGGGGCTGCTCGACCGCCTCAACAACGGGCTCGGCCTGAACCTTCGCCTGCACGACATGGAGGTGTTCGTCGCTCGCTTCGACGCACAGGTCGCCGAGGAGATCGCGAAGAACCCCGAGATGGGCGACTACGCTCGACGCATCGAAGACCAGCAGGACGACGTTGACGAGGGCCTGGTAGAAGCCAACGGCGCGGACAACGACGAGCCCGATTCCGAGGGCGAGCTCCCCGATGCCGCCGACATGGTCGATGAGTTGGAGCGCTTCCTGCGGGAGCAGCGCGGTCAGGACAGCGGCTCGTAGTTCGGGGCTCGTAATACCCGCTCCCAGGTTCTTTTGCTCCCCATCGGGGGCAGTGCTACTCTGCCTGTGCGACCCCAGCGCGTGTCTTTAAGCCCGGCCCCGAGAGGTCGGAAAGGACGCAGATGATGACGAACACCGTCGGCCATACCTCGTCGCGCGCCACGATTCCTCTGATCGCACCGGGTTTGATCGATCACTCACCCTCCCGCATTAGCTGGAGGGTTCTTTGTGCCTGAGGCGCGCACGATGACCTCCAACGAAGCAGTCGTACTCGATGCTGACGGCATTCGCCGCACGATCACGCGCCTGGCGCATGAGGTCGTCGAGCGCAACGCCGGTCTCGAGGACCTCGTGCTGGTCGGCATCCAGACGCGCGGCGTGGCGATCGCCCGACGGCTTGCGGCCCTCATCGAGGGGTTCGAGGGGGCCCTCCCGGCTGTCGGCTCGCTCGACATCACGATGCATCGCGACGACCTCGCCGCCCGCGGGCTGCTGATGCGGACGCAGCCGACGGAGCTGCCTGACATCGACGGTAAGAACGTGGTGATCGTGGACGACGTGCTCTTTACCGGACGCACGATTCGCGCCGCACTCGACACGCTGAACGACTTCGGCCGACCGGCCGTGGTGCGGCTCGCGGTCCTCGTCGACCGTGGGCACCGCGAGCTGCCGATTCGCGCCGACATGGTCGGCAAGAACATCCCCACCGCACGTACCGACGAGGTGCGTGTGCAACTGGAAGAGGACGACGGCACCGACTCGGTGGTCGTCATCCCCGGTGGAGGGGAGCAGCGCGCATGACCACTACCCTGCCCGCGCTGAGCACTGCCACGGAGCCCAGCGGCGCGTGGCACCACCAGCACGTGCTCGACCTCGATGACTTCTCGCCGACGGAGATCGTGACCGTCCTCGACCTCGCGGACCGCATGCGTGAGGTGCTCGACCGGCGGATCGCGCGCGTCCCGGCGCTGCGCGGCCAGACGGTGATCAACCTGTTCTATGAGCCCTCCACGCGCACACGCGCGTCGTTCGAGCTCGCCGGCAAAGTGCTCGGTGCCGACGTGATCAGCCTCACCGCGAGTGCCTCGAGCGTGACGAAGGGCGAATCGCTGATCGACACCGTGCGCACGCTACGGGCGATGCGCTCGGACGTGATCGTGATGCGCCATTCGTCTTCGGGCGCGCCGTACCTGGCTGCCGAGCACGTCGGTGAAGGTTCGATCGTGAACGCCGGCGACGGCACGCACGCGCACCCGACGCAGGCATTGCTCGACCTGTACACGATACGCAAGCACTTCGGCGACCTGCGCGGCAAGAAGGTCGTGATGGTCGGCGACATCAGCCACTCGCGCGTGGCGCGCTCGGATATGTGGGGCCTGAGCGCGATGGGCGCGGAGGTGGTCGTGTGTGGCCCGCCCACGTTGCTGCCTCGAGGGCTACGTGTCGGCGACCGACCAGCGCACGCTGAAGCAGGACTCCCACGCGTCACGGTCGAGACCGACGCGACGCGTGCAATGGAAGGCGCACATGTGGTGATGGCGCTGCGGCTGCAGGCCGAGCGGCAGCAGGGCGGCCTGCTCCCCTCGCTGCACGAGTACGCCGCGCAGTACCAGGTGACGGCGGCGCGGCTCAAGCACGCGCACCCCGACCACCTGCTGATGCACCCCGGCCCCAAGAACGAAGGCATCGAGATCGCCGGCGATGTCGCCAGTGGCGGTCATTCCATCATCGAGGAACAGGTGACGAACGGAGTCGCAGTGCGCATGGCGCTGCTTTACCTACTCTGCGGTGGCAACGCGAACGAGGCGCTGCGATGAGCACACTGGCGATTCACAACGCTCGGGTGATTGACCCGGCGCTCGGTCGTGACGGCATTGCTGACATCGTGATCGTCGATGGCCGCATCGCACGTGTCGGCCCGAACGAGGGCGACGCGGTGCTCGATGCTGACCGCATCGACGCGACTGGCCTGGTGGTCGCGCCGGGCTTCGTTGACCTGCACACGCACCTGCGCGAGCCAGGCTTCGAGTACAAGGAGACGATCGCGACGGGCACGCTCGCCGCGGCGCGAGGTGGCTTCACCACCGTCTGCGCGATGCCGAACACCATGCCGCCGCTCGATAGCCGTCCGGCCGTCGAGTCGGTGCTGCGTGAGGCTGAGGCCTCGGGGCACGTGCGCGTGCTGCCGGTGGGCGCGATCACGCGTGGTCGTCAGGGCAAGGAGCTCTCGCCGGCCGGTGAGTTGGCTGGTTCAGGCGTCGTGGCGCTCTCGGACGACGGTGACGCGGTCGCGGACCCGAGCTTGATGCGACACGCGCTCGAGTACTCGACGGTGTTCCACCTGCCGGTGGCGCAGCACTGCGAAGACCCGGCGCTGGTGCGCGACGGTCACATGCATGAGGGCTGGGTTGCGACCCGCCTCGGGCTGCGGGGTCGTCCTGCGAGCGCGGAGGAGATCCTGGTCGCCCGCGACATCGCGCTTGCGGAGCTCGCTGGCGCACACCTGCACATCCAGCACGTCTCGACGGCCGGTTCCGTCGCGCTAATTCGCGCCGCACGCGAGCGCGGCGCGCATGTGACCGCCGAGGTCACGCCGCACCACCTCACGCTGACACACGAGGAAGTCGCATTCGGCCGCCTCGACGCCAACGGGTACGGCCAGATCTCCTACAACACCAATGCGAAGGTGAACCCACCGCTGCGCGAGCAGTCGGACGTCGATGCCTGCATCTCTGCGTTGCGCGATGGCGTCATCGACGCGATCGCCACTGACCACGCTCCGCATGCCGTCGGCGACAAAGAGGTCGAGTTCGACCTCGCGGCGGCCGGCATCAGCATGATCGAGACGGCCTTCGGCCTTGCGATGACGCTGGTGCACGCGGGGCACCTCGACCTGCCGACGCTGATTGAGCGACTGACCGCGGGGCCGGTGCGCGCGTGGGGACTCGACCGCCGAGCTGGCCTCGACGGCATCGGGACGCTGGCGCCGGGCGCGCTCGGCGACCTCGTGATCCTCGACCCTGACGCCGAGTGGGTCGTTGACCCGAGCGAATTCGCATCGATGGGAAAGAACACGCCGCTCACAGGCCGCACGTTGAAGGGGCGCGTCGTTGCGACCGTCTACGGCGGACGCGTGGTGCACGCGCTCGAAGGACTTGCGGTATGAGTGCACGGCCACCTGCGCGACTGGTGCTGGCTGACGGCCACGTCTTTGAGGGCGTTGGCATCGGCGCGCCCGCGCGCATGACCGGTGAGGTGGTGTTTAACACCTCGATGATGGGGTACCAGGAGGCGCTGACCGACCCGTCGTACGGCGGCCAGATCCTCGTGATGACGTACCCGATCCAGGGCAACTACGGCGTGAACGCCACTGACGAGGAGAGCGCGCGCCTGCAGGTGCGTGGCTTCGTTGTGCGCGAGGCGACGGACCTGCCATCGCACTGGCGTTCGACGTCAACGCTGCATGACTACCTCGACACCAACGAGGTCGGTGGGATCGCCGGCATCGACACGCGCGCGCTCACGCGGCACCTGCGCTCACAGGGCGTCGTGATGGGGACGATCACTCGCGACGAGACGCCCGAGCAAGCACTAGCACGGCTACGCAGCGAGCCTGACTACGCGTCGCAGGACTATGTCGCAGTCGTGTCGACCTCGGCCGTCTATGACTACGGAGGGGCGGATCCGCCCGAAGGGTTCGACGGCCCGCTGCCGCACATCGTGGTCCTCGACCTCGGTGTGAAGCGCAGCATCATGCGCAACCTGCGTCAGCGCGGCTGCACGGTGACCGCGGTCCCGCATGACACCAGCGCCGAGGACATCCTCGCGCTACGGCCGGATGGGGTGCTGATGTCACCAGGCCCCGGCGACCCGATGCTGCTCGACCATGTCGTGACGACGGCGCGTGGACTGATTGGCAAGACGCCGATCATGGGCATCTGCCTCGGTCACCAGGTCCTCGGCCGGGTGTTCGGCGCATCCACCTACAAGCTGAAGTTCGGGCACCGCGGCGCGAACCACCCGGTGCGTGACGAGCTGTCCGGCAAGGTCTACATCACCTCGCAGAACCATGGGTTCGCGGTCGACGGTGACCACCTCGAGAGCGCCGTGCGCGTCTCGCAGCTGCACATCAACGACGGCACCGTCGAGGGACTGGAGCATCGAGAGCTGCCGCTCTTCACGATCCAGTACCACTCCGAGGCATCGCCCGGCCCACACGACACCGAGTTTCTGTTCGACCGCTTTCTCGCGACGGTCAACGAGCGATAGCAGGGACATTCATGACCACACCCAACCCGAGTGGCGGACGGGACGCTGGCGCGCAGCCGTACCGACCCTCGAAGGTGCTCATCATTGGCAGCGGCCCGATCGTGATCGGGCAGGCGGCTGAGTTCGACTACGCCGGGACGCAGGCCTGTCGCGCCATGCGCGAAGAAAGCATCACGTCCGTCCTCGTGAACTCCAATCCTGCGACGATCATGACCGACGAGGACATCGCGGACGTCACGTACATCGAGCCGCTGTCGATCGAGGTCCTCGAGCGCATCATCGCGGCGGAACGCCCGGACGGCCTGCTCCCGACGCTCGGTGGTCAGACTGGCCTCAACCTCGCGGTGCAGCTCGCTGAGGCAGGCATCCTCGAGAAGTACAACGTGCGGATGCTTGGAACGCCGCTGCAGACGATCCGCCTTGCCGAAGACCGCGAGCTGTTCCGCGACATGCTGATCTCGATCGGCGAGCCGACGCCGGACAGCGATATCGTCGAGTCGTGGGAGCAGGCTGAGGCCGCGCTCGCACGCATGGGGCTGCCGCTGATCATTCGTCCGGCGTACACGCTGGGTGGCACGGGTGGCGGCATTGCAATCACGCTGGAGGAGTACGAGTCGATCTGTCGTGGTGGTCTCGCGGCTTCACCAATCCACCAGGTCCTCGTGGAGCGCTCTCTGATCGGTTGGAAAGAGCTCGAGTACGAGGTGATGCGCGATGCCAACGACACCTGCATCACCATCTGCAACATGGAGAACATGGACCCGATGGGCGTGCACACCGGCGACTCGATCGTCGTCGCGCCCTCGCAGACGCTGACCGACCAGGAGCACCAGATGCTCCGGTCGAGCGCGCTGAAGATCATTCGCACGCTCGGCATCGAGGGTGGCTGCAACGTGCAGTTCGGGCTCGCACCACGGCCCGACATCGTGCCGTGGGACGGCAGCGGCGAGGCGACGATTCCGCCGTACGTCGTGATCGAGGTCAACCCACGCGTCTCGCGGTCGTCTGCGCTTGCCTCGAAGGCCACGGGCTATCCGATCGCGCGTATGGCCGCGAAGATCGCGATTGGCAAGCGCCTCGACGAGATGCTGAACCCGGTCACTGGGCGGACCAGCGCCGCGTTCGAGCCCGCGCTCGACTACTGCGTCGTGAAGATTCCGCGCTGGCCGTTCGACAAGTTCGCATTTGGTGACCGCCGCCTGGGCACGCAGATGAAGGCGACGGGCGAGGTCATGGCCATCGACCGGTCGTTCGAGTGCGCCTTCCAAAAGGCTGTGCGCTCGCTCGAGATCGGCAATCGCAACATTCTCTGGGAGCCTGACGAGTGGGCTGTGACCGGGCGCCCGCTGCACGCGACTGACGAGCGGCTCTGGGCGCTGCTCTCAGAGCTGCGAGCCGGCACAACACCATTCGAACTGTCACTGAAGACTGGTATCGACCCGTGGTTCACGGAGCGCTTCGGACGCCTCGTGGCGATGGAGCGACGACTGCTGGCCGAAGAGCTGACGCCGACGCTGTTGCGCGAGGCGAAGCGCCACGGCTTCGGCGACGCGCAGATTGCGACGCTCTCAGGCACGCTGCAAGAGCGCGTGCGCGGGATGCGCGAGGAACTCGGCATTCGCCCCGTCTACAAGATGGTGGACACCTGCGCCGCGGAGTTCGAGGCGGCCACGCCGTACTTCTACAGCACCTACGACGAAGAGAACGAGGCGATACCCGACCACGAGGAGCGCGTGCTCGTCATCGGCTCCGGCCCGATCCGCATCGGCCAGGGCATCGAGTTCGATTACGCCTCGGTGCAGGCAGCGAAGGCGCTACAGCGCGCAGGCGTGAAGGCGATCCTCGCGAACTCGAACCCCGAGACGGTCTCGACCGACTTCGACACGTCCGACCGTCTCTACTTCGAGCCGCTCGATGAGGAGTCCATACGCGACCTGCTTGAGAACGAGTCCGGCGGGGACGGCGCACCTCGATCGATCGTGCAATTCGGCGGTCAGACGGCCGTGAACATGGCGCGCGTGCTGCAGCGCTCGGCGCTACCGATCGCTGGCTCGTCCGCCGAGTCGATCGACCTCGCTGAGGATCGCGGCCGCTTCGAGGCGATCGTGTCGAGCCTCAACATCCCGCAGCCTCCCGGATCGGCCGTGCACACGCTCGAGGAAGCGCTGCCGACAGCCGAGGCGGTGGGCTACCCGGTGCTTGTGCGTCCGTCATACGTGCTCGGTGGACGCGCGATGGAGATCGTGCAGGACGCCAATGAGCTGTCGCACTTCTTCGAGGCAGCGCTCGCCGAGCGCACCGGCGCCGTGCTGATCGACAAGTACCTCGAAGGTCTCGAGGTCGAAGTCGACGCGATCTGTGACGGCACTGACGTACTCATCCCGGGAATCATGGAGCACATCGAGCGTGCCGGTGTGCACTCCGGTGACTCGATGGCGGTGTACCCGCCGCAGAACCTGACGTCCGAACAGCGCGCGGCGATCATCGACTACACCACGCGTATGGCGCTCGCCCTCGAAGTGCGCGGGATGATGAACGTGCAGTACGTCATCGCCCCAGCCGCTGAGCCTGGCGGGCCTGGTGTGTTCGTCATCGAGGTCAACCCGCGCGCGTCGCGCACCGTGCCGTTCATCTCGAAGGTCACGGGCGTGCCGATGGTGCAAGCGGCTGTGGAGGTCATGCTCGGTAAGTCGCTGCGTGAACAGGGCTTTAAGCCGGGGCTGTGGCCCGAAGGCAACCTCGTGGCGGTGAAGGCGCCGGTGTTCTCGATGTCGAAGCTGATCGGCGTCGACACGTTCCTCGGCCCTGAGATGAAGTCGACCGGCGAGGTGATGGGCGTCGACTTCACCTTCGAGGCCGCCGTGCGCAAGGCGCTGATCGCGAGCGACCTCGCGCTGCGGCCCGGGGTGGCAGTGCTGCTGTCGCTCTCGGACCGCTCGAAGCCTGAGGCTGTGCCGCTGATCTACGCGCTCCACCAGGCGGGCTGTCCGCTGTACGCCACGGAAGGCACGGCCGCGATGATCCGCGGCCTCAACATCCCCGTGACCTCGGTCACGAAGCTGCTCCACGAAGATCACCCGAATGTCGTCGACCTCGTTCGCGAGGGCACGGTCGGTGCGGTGCTGAACACGCTTGAGGGGGGACGCGCCTCGCACATGCGCGATGGGTTCCACATTCGCCGCGCGGCGACGGAGACGCGTATCCCCTGCTTCACCTCGATCGACACGGCGCGTGCGGCGATCCAGGCGCTCTCGGCGCCCGACTCGTACTCGGTGTACCCGCTGGTGCACTACCGCGAGGGGAAGCGCGACGCGTGATTCCGAGCGCCGTGCTCTTCGACTTCGACGGCACGCTGGCGGACTCCGAGCCGCTGATCACGGAGAGCATGGTCGTGGCGCTCGGACGGCATGGCTACGAGGTCACCGCCGAGCGCGTGCGACACATCTTCGGCCCACCGTTGGACACGATGTTGCGGATGCTCGTGAGCGATCTCTCCGATGATGAGGTCGAGGCGATTCGCACGAGCTACTTTGCGGACTACAACGGCCGCCAGCTACCGCGCATCCAGTCGATCGATGGTGCCAATGAACTCCTCGACGCGCTGGATGCACACCACGTCGCACTCGCCCTCGTGACTAACAAGTTCGAGGCGTCCGCGCAGCGCCAACTCGAGGCGATGCACTGGGATGGCCGCTTCGCGCTCGTTGTAGGTGCGGACACCACCTCGTTGCCAAAGCCTGCAGCGGAACCTGCGCTCTATGCGCTCGAACGACTCGGTGTGGTGCCGGCGCAGGCCGCATTCGTGGGTGATCAGGATCCAGATGTGGCGTGTGGCCTCGCGGCTGGCATTCCGATGGTCGTTGGTGTCGCGTTCGGACGCAGCGCCGAGAGCCTCGCGGCGGCTGGCGCGACGCACGTTGCACGGGACTTGCACGAGGTACGCGCGTTACTACTCGATGGTGCGGGGGGCTAAATGCGCAGCGAATGGACCGAGGTCACTGAGAGCGCGCGTCTGTACGGCGACACGCACATCGTCTGGCTGACGATGCCTGCCTCGTTCCAGGCGGCGACAGCGGGCCAGTTCGTGATGGCCTACGCCGGTGAGTACGGCGATCCGTTGCTTGGCCGTGCGCTCTCGATTCACCGGCTGCGTGATGGCGCTGCCGGGCG
>JBAXNX010000001.1:0-26745 GCA_037133575.1 Chloroflexota bacterium | reverse complement strand
AGGTCACCGTCACCGAACGTCACGCCGCTAAAGAGCATGCCGTTGCACGCGGGGGGGGGGGCGAGCTGTGACGGCAACAGCGCCTGCGTGACGTCGGGGAGCTTGGTAGTGGGGACGGTGCTCGACGTGGTCTGAACGCCGCCGATGAAGATGGCGCAGCTGAGCAGCGCCGCTGCGAGCAACCTCGAGCTGGGCATTAGGCCGCCTGGCCGCGTAGCCGTTGGGCGATGCGCCGCGTGATCGCGCTCGGCTGCTCGTGGTCGTCGGCGACGTAGTGGTACGCGGCCTCAGGCGTGAGCAGAACGTAGTCGGGCGGGCTGTCGGCGCGCTGGAAGACGGGTAGGCCGGCGGTGCGGGCCATCCGCGCGAGGTCCTCGAACGACCGCAGGGCGACCAGTGTCATGTCCGAGGGCAGTGGCAGCATGTCCGCACGCAGGATGAGACCCGCGTACTGTGCCTCGATCCGGTCGGCCTCGGTGCCGGCCATGGCTTTCACGGTGGTGCGTCCGAGCAGCACGAGCGCGGCGAGTGAGCCGAGCAAGGCGATGGGGCTCCAGAAGCGCACTCGGGCGACTGTGGGCGACCATGGGCCGAGCGAGAGTTGACTGACCTCGGAACGCGTTGATGTCAGCGCACCATTCGCGAGGTGGGTCAGTGGGCTACGCTCACCGCTGACGGTTTGCTCGATCTGGAGCTGCGTCGGCGAGATGCGGAAGACGACCTCGGGTTCGAAGGGGCGCAGGCGCGTGCCATCGGTGGTGCTCTGGACGGAGGCGTGGACGACGAGCTGGTAGCTCTCGAAGTGCACGCCGGTAGCGTTCTCGGTGTCATCGACGATGCGACGCAGTGCGCCGAGGTCGAGCGTGCCAGTGGCGGCGGCGTGCGTGCCGGTGAACTCGCGCTGCGGGGCGAGCACGACAGTGCGCTCCCAGCCGTTCTGCTGGCGCAGCGTGGCGGTGAGCGCGACGGTGCCGGTTGGGCGCTCGAGGCGCTCGCCATCGAGGTCGACGTCCACGCCCATCAGCACAGAGCGCGTGAGCTTGAGGAAGACGGGGTCGCCCTCACGGATCGTGCTCGTGTCATACAAGCCAGGTGGGGCGTCTGCCTCGTAGCGGAAGTGCGCGCGCTGCGTGTACGCGTGCTCCTCGGTGGTCAGGCGCAGGGGGGCACGACCGTAGGACAGCGACATCAACAGCAAGGCGAGCACCGCGACAACGATGCTCCCCAGCGCGACGATCGAGCCGAATGGCGCGTAGACGGTCAGTACTGGCTCCAGGCGCTCGCGCTGGGCGAGCAGCCACGCGCGTTTGCCTTCCCACCCGCTGTGGTCCCAGCGGTTCCATGCCTTCAGCCTCGGACGCAACGCACGAGTGCCGCCGCGCTTGCGCAGCAGCGGATAGGCGAAGGCGATCATGGCGAGCGCGGTGAAGCCGAGGGTGGCCCATGGAGGCTTGAGCCAGGCGAGCAGTGACGCACCGTTGGGGATGCGCAGCCAGAGCTTGCCGACGATCTCGGACTTGCGGGGCTGGTAAGAGTCGACCCAGGTGTTGGCGTCGCCCTTCACGATCACGCGGTCGCGGTTGTCCACGATGACGCGGTGCATAACCAGGCCGAGGTCGGGGTTGTGGTAGGCGACGACCTCGCCGAGCTGGTAGTCGTCGGTCTTGCGCGCGATCACGAGGTCGCCAGGCTGCATGCGCGGGGTCATGCTCGAGCCAGCGACGCGAGCATAGGTCATGGGGTCGCCGCAAGCGGACGGCGCGAAGATCAGGTAGCTGACCACGGTGAGCACGAGCGCACTCGCCGCGCCGAGTCGCCTCGGGCGGAGCGTAGCGAGTTGGCGGATGCGCTCGATCACCGTCGTGGTGGTGTTACTGGGCGACGACGACGCGCAGCTCATCGGCGCTGGCGACCGTGGCCTGGGGGGTAGTTGTATCGCAGGTGATGGCTGCGGCTACGTTCGAGCACCTGTACCAGGTCGCACTGGCCGCCACGAGCTTCAACCGGATCTTCGAGCCGACTGGGGGCGTCGAGTCGAGGTTGAATGTGACGGTGTCGATGTTCTGCGGTGAGGCGACGTTGATGGCGTACACCACCGAGCTCACGGTGTAGCCCGTGATCACGGCGGCGCCATCACCAGCCTTCGAGGTCGGTACGGTATTGGCGGCGGCGAAGGCATAGCCCGCCCCGGACAACCCGACTCCGACGAGAAACAGTGCGATCAGTGGCGTACGCCACGCGATGAGCAATCCACCCATGTCCGGCTCCCAATTGCGCGCACCCCATGGTGGGCTGCGGCCGGGGCGAGGCTGATGAGGATTCGCCTGATGTCAGACCTCGGTTCCCCCGAGGCGGGGCAGGGGACAGCCCGATAGGGAGCGCGCCTAAGGAGATGCAGTCGGGCCAGTTGTGAGGGCAGGAGGGCGTTGGGATACTGGGAGCAGCCACTCAACCGTACCCGCAGCTTGGAGACGCCATGAGCGCCCTGTTCCAGCCGTTCACGCTCCGCGACGTGGAGTTTCGCAACCGTTTGTTCGTCTCGCCGATGTGCCAGTACTCGGCCGGGGACGATGGAGTGCCGACCGACTGGCACCTGATTCATCTCGGGTCACGGGCCGTGGGTGGCGCCGGGATGGTGATGACCGAGGCCACCGCGGTCTCCCGCGAGGGACGCATCAGCGCGGCCGACCTCGGGATCTGGTCGGAGGAGCAGGTCACGGCGTTCAAGCGCATCACCTCGTTCATCGAGGAGCACGGTGCGGTGCCGGCTATCCAGCTCGCTCACGCGGGGCGCAAGGCCTCGACGCACCTTCCCTGGGACGGTGTCAGCGGGCCGGTCGACGTGGCCGACGGTGGCTGGGAGCCGGTCGGTCCGAGCCCGCTCGCGTTCAACGAGGGCTACGCGGAGCCGCACGAGCTGACGACCTCGGAAGTGCGACAGGTCATCGACGACTTCGCTGCTGGGGCAGAGCGCGCAGCGCGCGCCGGCTTCCGCGTGATCGAGATCCACGAGGCACACGGCTACCTGATCGCGCAGTTCCTGTCGCCGTTCTCGAACCAGCGCACCGACGAGTACGGCGGCGACTTCGCCGGCCGCATACGACTCGGCGTCGAGGTCGCTCGGGCGATCCGCGAATCGGTCGGGCGCGACACGGCAGTGATTGTGCGCGTCTCGGCCAGCGAGTACGTCGAGGATGGCTGGGATCTCGAGCAGACGATCGCGCTCAGCGCGGAGCTGAAACAGGCGGGCGTGGACTTCATCGACGCGTCGTCAGGTGGCAACCTGCCGCATCAGAAGCTGCGTGTGTATCCGGGCTACCAGGTGCCATTCGCGCGCGCGATCCGCGAGCAGGCGGGTATCCCGACGGGTGCGGTTGGCCTCATCACTTCGGCGTCTCACGCCGACGCGATCATCGCGGGTGGGGACGCCGACGCTGTGTTCATGGCTCGGGAGGAGCTGCGCGACCCGTACTGGCCGCTGCACGCGGCTGCCGAGCTCGGCGACGAGATCACGTGGCCGAAGCAGTACGCACGTGCCAAGCGCTAGACGCGCCGGGCTCTCGAGCACGAAACAGCCCCGTCACTGCCGGGGCTGTTTCGTGTGTCGCGATGTGCGTTTGCTAGGGCTTGGCGGTCGCGCTCGGCGTCGCCGTGGGTGAGGCACCGGCGGCTGCACCAGTGGTCACGGCGACAGGCTGACCGTCGCGGACGCTTTGCTGGCCGACCACGACGATCTGGTCGCCAGCCTTGAGACCGCCGATGATCTCGACGTTCGCTTGGTCGGTGAGGCCCGTCTGCACGGCCTTGAAGACGGCCTTGCCATCGACGACGGTCACGACCTTGCCTTGCAGCACCGCTGTGGCGGGCACGAGGAGCGCATCGTTCTTCTGCGCCGTAACCATCGAAACCTCAGCGAACATGCCGGCCTTAAGCAGTGCGTCTGGGTCGCCGGCCAGCACTTTCACCTCGAAGGTGTGGGCGCGGGCGTCGCCGGTCGGGGCGACCGAGGCGACCTTGCCGCTGAACTTCTTGCCGGAGATGGCCGCAACGGTGAAGTCAGCCTGGAGGTTCGGCTTCACGAGCGCGATGCGCCCTTCCTCGACCGTCAGTCGCACCTCGACTCCGCGGGCCGCGAGGACAAAGATCGGGGCGGCCGGGCTGGCGCCGGCGCCGGCCTCAAGCAGCTTCTGGGTGACCACGCCGTCGAACGGGGCGATGACGTTGGTTTGGTCGAGCAGCGTGCTCGCGGTGCCGAGTGCGGCTTGCGCCTGAGCGACTGCGGCCTGAGCGGCGCGAATGTCACTCTCGGTGTAGGGCACGCGCTTGTTCTCGAGGTTGCTGCGTGCGCTGTCGACGGCCGAACGGAGCGCGGCCAGGTCTGACGGCGACGGGTTGAGCAGCTGGTCGCGTCTGGTCTTCGCGGTAGCCAGAGCCTGGTTCGCTGATTCCTGATTGTTCAGCGCGGTCATGTATGCCGCGTTCGCTCCGAGCAGTGCGGTCGAGTTCGTGCCGGGCGAGAAACCGATCGAACCGACCCCGCTCTGCAGGTTTGAGGCAACTGCGTCGGTCACGTCCTTCGAGAGTGGCAGTGTGATGTTGTTGCACGGCACGCCGGTCGCGATGCCGATGCCCTGATTGCAGACGATATAGATACTGCCGAGCAGGGTGGCTTTTGCGTTCGCAACCGCAGATACCGAGTTGTCGGCGGCGGCCTTCGCCGTCGCCACGGCTGCCTCGGCGGTGCTGACGTCGGAGAGCAGCGGGGTCTGGAGCTGGTTGTACTTCGCCAAGGCGGCGTCGTAGGCCGACTGTGCGGCAGCGATGTCCGTGGCCTTCGAACCGATGAGCATGCCGTCGAGGCGTGCCTGGGCGGCTGCGACGTTGGCCTGTGCGCCCGCGACCTGCGAGGGCAGCGTGCCTGCGTCGATACTCGCGAGGCGGTCACCGGCGCGCACAGATGTGCCGACATCTACGAAGATGCCGCTAATCTGGCCTGCGGTACGCGGTGTGATGTTCACCTGCTGGCTCGACTGGATCGCGCCGGAGTACGTCAGCACGTTTTGAATCGAGCCGGGCTTCGCCGGGCCCAGTTGGACGGGCGTAGCTGCCTGGCCGCTTGGCTTCGCCTCGTCCTTCGAGGTGCAGCCGACCAGCGCCGCGCCGAGCAGGGCGATGCCGGCGAGCAATGCCGCGGTCGTTCGAACTCGTGTCTGTCCCATGGTGCCCTCTCCTCCAACGGAGTGTGTCTGCTGTCGTGTGTCAGTCATCGCTGCTGTCTCCGTCGCCGCCGCCAGGCATGGCCGGCAGCGCGGGTCGCTGCCGGCCGATGCCGACGAGGCGGAGTCCTCGGAGCCCGAGCCGTTCCAGGCTCTGGAAGAGCGTGTAGACGACCGGGATCAGTACCAGCGTGAGCGCGGTCGATGAGATGACGCCGCCGAGCACGGTGGCTGCGAGCGGTGCGCGCAGCTCGGCGCCTTCGCCGATGTTGAGCGCGGTCGGGAGCAGCGCGATCGCGATCGTGAGGCTCGTCATCAGGATTGGGCGTAGGCGCGCCGGGCCAGCCTCGAGTAGCGCATCGGTGACGGACATGCCGGCATCGACGTTCTGGTTCGTGCGGTCGACGAGCAGGATGCCGTTCTTGATGGCGAGACCGACCAAGAGGATGAGGCCGATCATCGAGAACACGCTGAACACGTAGCCGAAAGCGAACAGCCCAAACATCGCACCGCCGATCGCAACCGGGAGCGAGAAGAGGATCGTGAGCGGGTGGACCAGCGAGTTGTAGAGCACCGCCATCAACAGGTAAGCGAGCAGCACCGACGCGCCGAGGGCGGTGAACAGCTGGCCGAAGCTTTCGGACTGCCGCGCGCCGTCGCCAGCGATCTCGACGGTGTAGCCGTTTGGTAGCTTCGGGTCAGCAGCGATCTTCGTGAGGACGGGTGTAACCTCACCCAGCGAGACGCCGGTGTCGAGATCCGCACCGACACTCACGACGCGCTTCCGGTCGAAGTGGTCGATCTGCGTCGGGCCGGCGATCTCCTTGATGTCGGCCACCTGTCGCAATGCGACGGTGCCGCCGCTCTGCGTGGGGATCGGGAGGTCGCCGACACGCGCGATGTCTGACCTCGAACCCTGGTTGAACTGGAGGCGCACATCCTGCTGCGTGCCGTCAGGCTCCTGGTACTTGGTCGCAACGACGCCAGCGAAGGCGCTGCGCACGATCAGGCCGATGGTCGAGGAGTTCGCACCGGCGTCGGCGGCACGCAGCTGGTCGACGTGGATCGAGAGCTGCGGCTGCCCGATGGGGGCGCCGTTGGTGACGTTGATCAGACCGGGCGTGTTCTGGAGCTGCGCTTGGATTTGGGTCGCGGCACTCGAGATGCCATCGAGGTCAGGGCCGGAGATGCGTAGCGAGGCCGGCTGTCCGTTGCCGTTGCCGATTGAGGCGACCACGCTGACTTTTGCACCAGGGACGTCCGCGAGCTGCTGCCGCATCTCGGTAACCAGCTTGAAGATGTCCGACCGGCCACTGCTCTTTGGCTTCACCTGTCCGGTGATGTTGCCGTAGCGCGCCTGGCCGACCGAGCTGCCACCGAAGAAGCCGGTCTGACCGACGCCAATCGACGCAGTGACGGTCTCGACTTCCGGCATCCCCATCAGGCGCTGCTCGATCTGGCGCATGACGGCGTCGTGCGCAGCGAGCGAGGTGCCGGGAGGCGCCTCTGTGCTCACGGTGAAGTAGCCATCGTCGCTGACGGGGACGAATTCGGCGGGGACGGCACCCGTGGCGACCAGTCCTATGCCGGCGAACACGGTCGAGGCAGCGAGGATGCAAACGATGAAGCGATGACGCAGTGACCAGACGAGCGTGCGGCTATAGCCGCGCTCGAGCTTGCCGAAGCGGGCGTCCCACCAGCGGCCGAAGCGGTCGAAGAGGCCGGTGCCGTGCTCGTTCTCGGCCTTGATGAAGCGCGCCGCGAGCAGCGGGGTGAGCGTGAACGAGACGGCGAGAGAGACCAGCGTTGCGGCCGCGATGGTGAAGCCGAACTCGCGGAAGAAGCCACCGATCTGGCCGCGGACGAGTCCGGTTGGAGCGAAGACCACGACATCGACGAGGGTGATCGCGACGGCTGCGAGGCCGATTTCTGCACGGCCCTTAAGCGCTGCATCGAACGGTTTCTCGCCTTGTTTGAGGTGTCTCAGGATGTTCTCGAGTACGACGATCGAGTCGTCGACGAGGATGCCGATGGTCAACGTGAGTCCGAGCGTGCTGAGGAAATTCAGACTGAAACCCATGAGCTGCATGAGGATGAACGTCGTGAGCAGCGTCGATGGGATCGAGAGCAGTACGATTGCCGCAGCGCGAGGGTTATGCAGGAAGAGCAGGAGGATGATGCTGGTCAGGATAACGGCAATGCCGAGCTCGTTCTGAATACCATCGAGCGAGGCACGGACGAACGGGGTCGAGTCCTGCACCACCTGCAGGTGGCTCGAGGCTGCCAGCTTCAACTCCATTGCGGGCAGGTTCTTGCGGATCGACTCGGTAACGTCGGTGAGGTTGGAGCCGCTCTGCTTGCCGATTGCGATCAGCAGCGCCTGACGCCCGTTCACACGCGTAATCTGTGATTGCTGGGTGGCGCTCTCGCTGACCGTCGCGACATCGCGAATGCGCACCTGACCTGCGGCCGTGCCACCGACCACAATGTTCCCAAGGTCCTGCGGGTTGGTGAAGAGCCCGTCGACTTCGAGGGCGACCGAGCGAGGGCCCTGGGTGATGTTGCCCCCCGGCAGCGAAGCGTTCGCTGCGGTCAGGGCGATCTGCACCTGCTGGAGCGAGATGCCGTAAGCGCCAAGACGCACGGGGTCCACGTCGATGTGGATCTCCTCCTGGCGGCCTCCAACCAGTGAGACCTGGGAGACGCCGTTTACCTGCTCGATTGCCGGCAGGAGGTCGTCGTGCGCGGACTTGTAGAGGGCCTGCGGGCTGACGGCGTCATCGACGAGGGCCAGTTGCATCACCGGCACAGCGTCAAGCGCGATCTTCTGGACGGTCGGTGTCTTCGCGCTGCTCGGAAGGGTTGCGGCGATGTTGTTCACGCGCCGTTCGACATCGGCGGAGATCTGGAGCTCGTTTGCCTGGTCGGTGAACCGCACGACGATGACCGAGAACCCATCGCCGGATGAACTGGTCATTGTGTCGATGTTGTTCAGGCCGGCGACGGCATCCTCGATCGGCTTCGTGACCTGGAGCTCGATCTCGCGCGGGTTCGCACCGGGGTAGATGGTCGAGATCGTGACGACCGGGATCTTCACGTTCGGGAAGTTGTTGATCGGCAGCGTGCGGTACGCGATCAGACCGGCGACCGCGAGCGACAGGAAGATCGCAGCGGTGGCCCAGTGACGGGTGACGGCAAAACGTGTGATACCCAACCTACGCCTGGCTTCCCACCGCAGCGGTCTGCGGGTCGCGTGCGGACGCTTCGCGCTCGATAAGCGCGGCGAGTGCGGTCATGCCTCGATGCAGGGCACCGAGGTCGTCAGCGGTCATCTGCTCGAAGAAGCGGGTCACGCTCTGCGAGCCAGCGGTGAGGATGTTCTTCACGAACTCGGCGCCACGGGGCGTGAGGGTGACGAGCACCGCGCGACGGTCGGAGGGGTCGTGGCTGCGCTCGGCGAGGCCGAGTGTCTCCATGCGGTCGAGGAGGGCCGTGGCGGCGTTCTTCGACATGCCAAGCTCCTCCGCGATGTTGCCGATGCGGATGCTGGTGCGGTGGTAGAGGACGAGCATCGCCTTGACCTGGGGCATGGACAGGTCAGCGTCCATCCAAGCTTCGGGCGGGGAGACGGTGGCGTGCGCGCTTGCGACGCGGCACATCAGGTCGGTCAACTCGGTGATCAAGGTGCTTCGGGATGTCCGTGATGCCATGATCGAGATGTACCACGGTTTGGAGGTAGTTCCAAGAGCAGTGACTGTCTTCCTGACAGGGAAGTGCACTTCATTGCGAACGAATGTGGAGACGTGATGGAACCGATTGTTCAGGTCATGGAGCTGTTCCGGCACCAGCGCGCCGTCCGCACGTTCCGCGACGAGCCCGTCACCGACGAGGTACTGCACACGGTGCTGGAAGCCGCGACGCACGCACCCTCGGGCTCGAACACGCAACCGTGGTGCTTCCTCGTGCTGCGCGATGCGGGGGTGAAGGCTGACCTGAGCTTCGAGTACGAGCTGGCCCAGGCGACGCGAGCCGGGCGCCCCTCGCCGAGTCGGGAGCAGGCTGAGGCGGGGATGATCGCCCGAGCGCCGGTGGTGGTCGTGCCGTGCGTCACGGTGCCGGGACGGACGGGCCATGCCGGGTTCCAGACGGGCGCCTCGATCTATCCGGCGTGTCAGAACCTGATGCTCGCCGCGCGAGCGCTCGGGCTGGGGAGCGTGCTGACCACGACCCATCGCATTCGGCGTGCCGAGATCCATGCGCTGCTCGGCATTCCCGTGACCTACGAGAGCGCCGCGCTGATCCCGCTCGGCTGGCCCGGCCGCGCGTACGGGCCGAACCGTCGCGAGCCGGTCGAGACGGCGGTGTGCTTCGACCACTGGTCCGAGTAGGGGCGTCACCGCTCGATAATTCATCAGATGATGAAATCACACACTGGCCCTTGTGGAAATTCCCGTTGAGTCAGAAATCAGAGTGCGGGCGAGTTGTGAAGTGGCTGTGAGCCTCCGGCGGCGGTTCGGTGGGTCTCGGAGGCAGGCCAGCAACAACAAGAAAGCCGCCTCGCGGCGGCCTCCAAGGTTTCGTGGCGGGTGTGGTTAGCGGCGGCCGCCCAGGCGCTGGAACACGTCGCCGATCTGCGCTTCGCGTGCGGCGCACTCGGGGCAGAGCACGGACTTCGTGCGGAACTTCGTGCCGCCCTTGGTGACGTAGGTGCCGCAGAGCGCGCACTTTCCCTCGATGCCACCCTCGCCGTACTTATAGGCGCCCATCTCCTCGAGGCGAGGCGCTGACGGGGCGGCAGCGGCGACTGGTGCAGCCTCGGCGGCAGGAGCCGGGGCGGCGGCTGCAGCTGGAGCCGCGGCAGCGGGCGCGTCGGCTGCGGGGGCAGCGGCGCCACCAGACATGCCGGCGACCGCAGCACGCGCGCCGTCCGGGTCGGAGTACCAATTGGCGTTGATCGGGGTGAAGCTCGCCATCTCATCGGGCACATCGCCCTCGGGGAAGATGGCGTTGACCGGGCAGGCTGGCTGGCAGGCGCCGCAGTCGATGCACTCGGCCGGGTTGATGTAGAGCATCCGGTCCGCACCCTCTTCGAAGTGGATGCAGTCGACCGGACAGACCTCGACGCAGGCCTGGTCGCGCGTATCGATGCAGGTCTGCGTGATCACGAACGTCATGTGGCTCGCCTTTCGCCTGCACCACCGTTCCGGTGCTTCCGCCCTGATGCTAGCGAAGCGGGCCGTCATAAGAAAGCGCCCGAGGTGCCTCGAATGCTCCGGCCTCGCTACCTCCGAGTAGTATCTCGCCCGTTACTACGAGGCTGTACGAGGGGGGCCGAGATGGCGTTCGAGTTGAGTGGGCTGACGGGCAAGGTAGCGGTCGTGACAGGTGCGGGACGCCTGCGCGGTATCGGTCGCATGGTGGCGATCGAGCTGGCTCGAGGTGGCTGTGACGTGGTGCTGACCGGCACCGGGCGCCCCGCGGACCAGTACCCGGACGACGAGAAGGCGGTCGGCTGGAAGGACATCGAGTCGGTCGCCGACGAGGTGCGCGCGTTTGGGCGCAAGGCGCTCCCGATCGTCGCGAGCGTGGCCGAAGAGTCCGGCGTGAACGCGGTACTGGAGCAGACGCTGGCGACCTTTGGCCGTGCCGACTTCCTCGTAAACAACGCGGCGTCCGGGCGCGGCAACGACCGCGTGGCTGTCGTCGACCTCGATGTGTCCGAGTGGATGCGCGTGATCAACGTGAACCTGCACGGCACCTTCCTGATGTCGCGCGCATTCGCGCAGCAGATGGTGAAGCAGGGCGACGGCGGCGCGATCGTGAACATCTCCTCGATCGCAGGGAAGGCGCTGCCGCCGCGAGCGACCGCTTATGCCGCCTCGAAGGCCGGTATCCAGGCGCTGACGGCCGGCATGGCGGTCGAGCTCGCGCCGATGGGCATCCGCGTGAACGCGCTGTGCCCTGGTTTCGTGGACACCTCGCGCATGGACGTCGAGGGCGTGACTCACGACGACCGCGTCGCGCAGGCGGCCGAACGCAACCCGTTGCGCCGGGCGGCCGACGGCCAGGAGATCGGGACGATGACGGCGTTCCTGTGCAGCGACCAGGGCAACTACATCAATGGACAGTCGATCAACGTGAATGGCGGCTCGTTCGTCGCTCACTAGCGCACGAATCGTCCCTCATGCGCGTTCTGACACGAGGAGGCTCATGCGAGCCTCCTCGATGTTTCGGGGCTGCAATGCCAGGGCCCAGGGTGCGGCGGTAGGCTCGATGCGATGAACGCGTTTGACCTCGGTATCGTGGGCGTGCTGCTGATCGCGATCGTCTTCGGCGCGATGCGTGGCTTCTGGCTGACCGTGTTCGAGTACGTCGGCGTCGCGCTCGGCCTGGTCGCCGGGGCGACGATCGCGCCGAAGCTGTTGGAGCACGTGCCGATCGAGGCGACGGGGCTGCGCGTGGCGATCGTGCTGCTGCTGCTCGGTGGTGGATCGGCGCTCGGTAGCTCGTTGCTGCACCTGGCGGGCGAGCCAGTGCGTGCGCTCGTCGACCGCTTGCCGATCGCGCACGAGGTAGACCGCGCGGCCGGCGCACTGCTGACGGGCGCGGTGACGCTCGGGATCATCTGGTACGTGGGGCAGGCAGTCGCACACGGACCGCTGCCCGAGGTCGCCACGCAGGCACAGCGCTCCTCGATCCTGCAGCGCCTCAACGCCTTCGCTCCGGCGCCACCCGCCTCGCTGACCCAACTCCAGGAACAACTGGCGGGTGACCTGCTGCCGCAGCTCTTCGCCGGTCTCGAACCATCGATGCCGGGTGGGGCGCAGCCGGATCCGGCAAACGTGCAGAGTGCAGCGGTCCAGCGCGCGGCCGCCTCGACGGTCAAGATCCAGGCGCCCGGCTGTGGGGGCGTGAACTACGGCAGCGGCGCGGTGATCGCGCCGGGCCATGTGCTCACCAACGCCCATGTCGTCGCGGGGACACGGAGCGTTGGCATCCTCGTACCGGGGAGCAGGAAGCCGCTGCCTGCCTCGGTGGTGGCGTTTGACCCGGCACGCGACGCCGCAGTGCTGGCGGTGCCCGGCCTAACCCTGCCGGCCCTGGGCTCGAGCATCGCGAAGCGCGGGACGCAGGCGGTGATCCTCGGCTACCCGGGTGGTGGTTCGGAGACGACCGTCGCGGCGGTGGTGCAGGGCGAGATTCGTGGCGAGGGCCGCGACATCTACGACCAGACAGCGGTGAACCGTGACATCCTCGTGCTGAGCGGGCGAGCGCGCCCGGGGAACTCCGGTGGCCCGCTCGTCGACCTCGAGGGGCGCATGATCGGGCTCGTCTTCGCTGGGTCGATCTCGAGGCCAGACCAGTCGTACGCGCTGGCGCTGGGCGAGGTGCTGCCGGCGATCGAGGCCGCCTCGACGTCCTCGGGACGGCTCGATATGCGCACGTACCAGTGCGTCTCGTAACGCGTCGCAAAGCCTGATTCCGCACCGAGTTTTCGAGTCCGCACACTCACGTTCGTCATGCTATGGTGTGCCGCGCCGGAGGCCTGCCTCGAAGGCTGGTCCCGGTCACGGCCGCCAAGCCACGCGTGACGTCGACGACGCGCGCAGTGGTGAGCAGAGAGGGAAGCCACATGCCGATGGAATGGCCCGCGGGCAAGCGTCCTGTATTCGTGGGTGCTGGCTGGACGATGATTCGTCGTTATATGCCGCGCACGGTCTCGAGCAACGCCAAGGAAGCCGCCACGATGGCGATCGCAGACGCAGGTCTGAAGGTCGAGGACATCGACGGCATCTTCATCTGGGCGAACCCGAACTGGGGTTCCGGTGGGCCAGACCCGCGTGTGTGGCTCGACGTGAACCACATGATGCAGGTCATGCCGTGGAACAACATCAAGTTCTGGCTGCAGCCTGAGGCTGTGGCGGCCGGCTCCTGTGGTGGCATCCAGACCGCGGCACTCGCGCTCGGTGCTGGCGTCGTGAACTACGCGCTGATCGTCCGCACGGGTCACCACCCGGCCGGCGTGCGCTATCGCCAGATCTCCTCGAACCGTGCACCGGGCAACGGCGCGTTCTCGCTGCCGTACGGCCACGGTGTCGGTGGTGCCTTCCAGGCTGTGAACTACCAGCCGTACCTCAACAAGTACGGTGCGAAGCGCGAGCAGATGGCGGGCTACGTGCTGACCGCGCACGAGAATGCACAGGTCTCGCCGCCGGCCGTGTGGCGTGGTCGCCCCATCACGATGGAGGACTACCTCAACGCACGTCTGATTGCGTACCCGATGAACATCTTCGACAACGACATGCCGTGTGACGGTGTGCTCGCGGTCGTGATGACCACCGAGGACCGCGCGAAGAACACGCCGCACCCGGGTGGCTACATCAGTGGCATGGCTGCGCAGCCTTGGCACATGAAGACCACTGGCGCCGTCGACACGCTCGAAGAGCTCGAGGTGATGGGTCGTCGCATGGCGGACAACCTGTACGACGCCTCGGGCTTCGGCGCGAAGGACGTCAACGTGAAGCACGTCTACGACGGCTTCTCGCCGATGGTCTGGGAGTGGGTCGAGGCCTTTGGCTTCTGCGAGTATGGCGAGGCGCCGACGTATTGCCAGCCCGAGAACATCGGCATTGGCAAGGCGAACACGCTGAACGCGTCTGGCGGCAATCTCGGTAACGGTCGTATCCACGGCTTCAGCCACGTGCTGGAGACGGCGATGCAGATGATGGGCACCGCGGGGCCGCGTCAGATCGCGAACGCCGAGGTCGCCATTTGTGAGACCGGCCCATTCAACAGTGCGTCCTGCTTCTCCTGCGTCAACGACTAGTCGTTCACGCTCGGTGTGATTGTCAGACGCCCGGCGAATGCCGGGCGTCTGCGTTTCTCCTCGCAACATGGCGTGTCGGTGTGATTGCGGACATGCAGAAGGCCGGGCGTGAGCCCGGCCTTCTCGTGGTGTGCGAGTGTCGCGTTACTTCGCGAGCTCCTCGATCGTCCTGCGCACTTCCTCGGCGTGACCGTCGGCGGTCACCGGCGCCCACACGTGAGCGAGGTTGCCATCGGGGCCGATGAGGAACGTCGAGCGGATCATGCCGATCGACTTCTCGCCTCGGATCTCGCGCTCACCCCACGCGCCGTACGCGTTCGAGATCTCCGTGTCGCTGTCGACGAGCAGTGGGAACGGCAACTCCCAGTGGTCGGCGAACGCCTTGTGCGATGCCTGGTCGTCACGCGAGACGCCGAGCACGATCGCGCCGAGCTCCTCGAGGACGGAGTGCTCATCGCGGAATTGGCATGCCTCGGTCGTGCAGCCCGGGGTCTCATCGCGCGGGTAGAAATAGAGCACGACGTTCTTACCGCTGAAGTCCTCGAGACGACGTGTCACGCCGTCCTGGTCCTGGAGCGCGAACGACGGAGCGGCGTCGCCTGCCTTCAGACTGGTCACCATGTGGAGCCTCCCTCTGCGATGTTTAGTAGGCCTCGATTGTATCGAAGGCCGGTGGCCGGTGTGACACAGCGAGGGGCCCTCACAGGCCCCCTCGTCGATTGCTAGCTCGGGACGAGCGTTACGCGCACTTGCCGATCAGCGGCGTGCTCGCGGGGATGCCGGTGGGGAACCGCGTGTTCCAGCCGGCGTTCACCGCGGTGACGCTGGTGTTCGGCACGTAGACCACGAACTGTCCGGCGCTGTCGGTCGCCCAGAACGCGCTCGAGCTGCCCGTGCAGCCGGCGGCCGAGACCATCTGCGCGTTTATGCCACCGCTGAAGACGAAGAGCCCGAAGCCCTGCGCCGGCAGCTGCGCGGAAACGGAGCCGGTTGCCTGGTAGTTGAAACCGCTCGGAAGGGTGGCGTTCTGGCCAGTGGTAAGGCCGACCACGATATCCACGCCGCCAGCGCTCGAACGGCTCGGGACGGTCACGGTCGCCTGCGTCGACGAGACGACGCTGACGCTCGTGCCAAGCGTGCCGCCGAAAGCGACAGTCATGCCATTCGCGAAGCCGGTGCCTGCGAGCGTGACCGTGCCACCGCCCGCGAGCGGGCTCGCGGCCGGAGTCACACTCGTGACTGTGACCGTGGGCGCCGAGTTATAGACATAACCGTTCGGCAGGCTCGTCGAGGAGCCACTCCCGGCGACGATGGTTACGAGTACGGACCCGACGGCGTGTGGGGGAGCGACCACGGTCAGCATCGTGTCACTGCCGACGGTCAGCCCGGTTCCCGCAGTGCCGCCGAACTGCACGGAGGTCACGCTCGTGAGGCCCGTACCGTTGATGGTCACCGTCGTCCCGCCGTTGAGCGATCCGGAGGTAGGCGAGACGCTGCCGATCGTCAGGGCGCCGGAGGCGGAAGCGCCGTAGGTGAACGCGGCGGACAAAGCGCCCGAGACGCCGCCGGGGTTCACGACGGTGACGTTCACGGGGCCGGTCGCCACGGAGTTTGCAGGGGTCGTGACGGTCAGCTGCGACGAGCTCGTCACGATCACGTTCGTGCCTGGCTGCAGACCGAACAACACCGATGCGCCGGCAGCGAACCCTGAGCCGGTGACGGTGACCACGGTGCCACCGCTCGCCAGCCCAACGTTCGGCGTGAGGCCAGCGACCGTCAGCGCGTTCCCTTGTGCTGGTGGCGGCGTCGTGGTCGAGCTCGTGGTGTACGTGAAGGCGGCGGGCAGCGTTGCGCTGTTGCCCAAGCCGTCACTCACGGTGACAGCGACCGAGCCAGCGACGCCCGGAGGCGTGAGCGCGACCAGTTGGTTTGTGGAGAGCACTGAGACGTTGGTCGCGAGTGCCGAGCCGATCAGCACGTTCCCGCCGGAGACGAAGCCGTTGCCCGTGATCGTGACACTCGTCCCGCCGGTCGTCGGGCCGTTGTTCGGTGATACCGAGACGGCGCTGAAGCTCGAGGTGCCCGTGCCCCCTCCATAGTCGTAGGCGCTCGGGAGGCTGCCGGTCGACCCATCGGGGTTGATGACGGTGACGGTGACCATCCCGCTGGGGCCACTCGGCACGCGCACCGAGAGGTTCGAGGGGGCGAGCATCGCGACTGAGATGGACGCCACTCCTCCGAACAACACCGTGGCTCCGGACTGGAAGCCGCTGCCGAGCACGTTGACGAGCTGGCTCGGTGGCCCCTTGCTCGGTGTGACGCTCGTCACTGTGACGGTCGCGGTCTGGGCCGCTGCGGGCTGGCTCACGAGCTGCGCGCCGAATGTGGCGGCGAGTGTGAGCGCTACGGCCACAAGGAGGCGGGACGCGTAGTACGCCAGGGCACTGAAAGTCATCGGAGCCTCCGAGGCCGGTGGGGAGACGGCTGCAGCACATGTTCTGGCTCAACCGGGAATTCCGCAAGAGTCTGGATCATCCGCTTAGGCTCTTACTTAGATGAGATTGCGAGCAGGCTGGAGGCGCTGCGGCGCGTTCAGGACGGCTAGACTGGCGCCGGCCTCGACCGGTCGAGGCCGGCGATTCCAGGAGTCTGGGTTCGAGGAGTCTGGCGATGCAGGTGAGCCCACACGTCCGCGCGGTCCAGGTACCGGATGAGAATCCGATGCACCCGCAGTACACGAATATCTACATCGTCGAAGGCGAACGCCGGCTGGTGATCGACTCCGGCGAGGCGATGGACCGGTACAAGTGGATGCTGCGCGGCTACCTCGCGGCGACCGGCAGCGAGCAGGCCTCGATGCTGGCGATCACGCATCACCACTTCGACCATGCGGGCAACCTCGAGTGGGCCGTGGACACGCTGAAGGCGCAAGTCGCGCTGCCGCAGTCCTCGATCAAGCTGCTCAAGGGCAAGCTGCCGAAGGACAACACGACACTGCACATCCTCGAGGATGGCGAGGTGATCGACCTCGGTGGTGTGAGCGTGCGCGTGATCTTCACGCCGGGGCACACGGTCGACTCGGTCTGCTACTACATCGAAGCAGAGGGTGTGCTGTTCACGGGCGACACGATGCTCGGTGGGAGCACCACGACGGTGAGTGACCTCGCCGCGTATCGCACGAGTCTGCGCATGCTCGCGGATCTGCCTGGCCTCGAGACGATCTGTCCTGGCCACGGGCCAATCATGAGCGGCGCGCGTCAGCGCATCCTCGACCTGCTCGCGCACCGCGAGTCGCGCGACAGGCAGATTGTCGGAGCGCTGACTGAAAGCACCGACCCGATTGCGGCTTGGGACATCATGCTCAAGGTGTATCCAGGCCTCGACAAGCGACTGCGTCGAGCGGCGACCGGCAACGTGGTCACGCACCTCAAGGCGATGCAGGCTGAGGGATCGCTGCGCGAGCAGCCGGGCAAGCCGCGCAAGGCGAACTCCTCGAAGCTCGCGAAGGATCGTGAGAAGGCGAAGCAGCGCGCGAAGCTGATCAAGGACGCCGAGAAGGCGCGCGCGGACGAGCGCAAGGAGCGCATGCGTGCGCAAGAGACGCCGCCCGACGATCAGTGGGTAGTGCCGCCGAAGTTCGAGCTACTCAACCGCAACTAGCGAATGGACGCCCGGCGCAAGCCATGCGTCTTGCTTATGGGCGGTGCGGCAATCGCACGACGGCGACGCCCTGGATCGGGCGCTCGCCGCGTTCGTTCTCGAGGTATACGTCGATCTTGGCCTGGTTACCCTCGACGTCGGTGACGAGGCCGAGGGTAACCAGGCGGTCGCCGTGCATTGCCGGGCGACGAAAGCTCGTGTCGATGCTCTCGAGCCAGCCTTCGTTGCCGATCCAGTCGGTGACGAGCTTCATGCAGATCGAGGTGTTCAGGCCGCCGTGTGAGATCGGCCTCGACAGACCGCTGTTCGAGGCGGCTGCGCCGTCGAGGAAGTAGCTCGCGTTGCCGCCGCCCTGCGGCGGTGCACCCTCAACCGCCGGCGGGCGGGTGAGCGTGAGGTACTCGGCGACCTGTTCCTTGGTCACGTCCCACGAGCCCTCGAATTCATCGGCGGGCTCGATGTCCTCGATGTAGCGCTGGCCGTCGACGTCGCGCGCGCGGTGGTGCCCGGGCTCGGGTGCTTGCGGCTCGGGTGCGCCGGCCGACGCGACCTGCTCGGTCTGCCGGTACAGCGACGAGGTGTCGCAGGTCGCCGTGGTGACGCCGTGCTGGTTTACGTAGGAGATGCGGCGAATGGCGAAGACCATCGTGCCGGTGCGGCCGGTCTTCGCGTAGACGTCCTTCACTTCCTCACGGAAGGAGAGCGTGTCGCCGGGGTGGACGGGCTCGAAGGCCTCGATGCGTCGCCCGCCGAGGAAGGTGCTGTTGCCGAACTTCACCTTCGGGTTGAGGACAGAGCGGACGGGCAGGGCGCTGACGAAGCCCGGAGGGGCGATGAGTCCGCCGTAGGGGCCGGCCGCCGCTTGTGCCTCATCAGTCCAGAGGGGATTGGTCTCGCCAAGCACCTCGCAGTACCGGGCGATCATCTCGCGTGTCACGATGACGCTGCCGGCGTCGCCGATGACGCCGAGCACGCTCTCGTCGAATGTGAACGGTCGCTCTTCGGTGGTCATGGCATCTCCCGGCACTGCACTCCACGGTGCTGTCGCCCGCGCGGGAATGTAGCACAGCGCCTCGACCCCGCCGTCTGTGGCTTGCTCTTGGACGGGGGGCACGTGTCATAATAGAACTGTGACGTTTCCTATACGGATCCTCCTCGTGGTGGCTCTCGCGCTGGTCGCGAGCTTCGTGCTGTCCTGCGGCGGCAAGCCGCAGCAGACGGTCACGGTCGTCTCGGCTACTGCTGTCTCGACCCCGCCACCGACGCCGGTTGCGACCGCCACACCTCGGGCCACGGCCACACCGGCTCCGGTGGTAAAGGCTTGCAACGAGCGCGCGACGCGCTGGATCGACGTCGATGTGTCGTCGTACCGCGTGCGCCTCATGGAGGGCTCGAAGGTCGTGCAGGAGGTCGGGCCGGTCGCCGTGGGGCGCGAGGTCGACACCGGGACGTACGAGTCCACGCAGACCGGCTGTTTCAGCATCTATAACAAGAACGCCGACCTGACGTACGATGCTCCATACAAGACGTACATCGCCTTCTGGGTCGGGTTCGATCCGCAGAAGGACAATGGATTCCACTCGTTCCTACTCGACTCGAAGGGGAGCGTGGTGGACGGCTCCACCGGCCGCATCTCGAACGGATGCATCAGGACCGGCCAGGCCGAGACGATCTTCAAGTTCGCCGAGGTCGGCATGCCGGTCTGGGTGCACGCCTAGCACCAACCCAGTGACTCTCGCGTGCCTGTGAGCGCGCATTTATGAGGTTGACGGTCGACGGGGATTTCGCCCGAGGCCGCCACAGAACGGAACACTCCCATCGCCACTGAGACTTCAGCGCCGGTCGCAACGCGCGACGACATCCGCAACGTCGCGATCATCGCGCACGTCGACCACGGCAAGACCACGCTGGTCGACGGCATGCTGCGGCAGTCGGGCCAGCTCGACGTGCGGCTGCAGATGCCCGACCGCGTGATGGATTCGAACGACCTCGAGCGCGAGAAGGGGATCACCATCCTCGCGAAGAACACCGCCGTCCGGTACGGCGGTGTGAAGATCAACATCATCGACACTCCCGGCCACGCCGACTTCGGTGGCGAGGTCGAGCGCGGACTGACGATGGTCGATGGCGTGGTGCTGCTCGTGGACGCGAGCGAGGGCCCGCTGCCGCAGACGCGGTTCGTGCTGCGCAAGGCGCTCGAATCAAAGCTGCCGATCATTCTCGCGATCAACAAGATCGACCGACCCGACGCTCGCATCCGCGAAGTGATCGACGAGGTGTACGAGCTCTTCCTTGACCTCGATGCGGACGAGGAGCAGATCGACTTCCCGATCGTGTACTGCAACGCGCGTGCCGGCACGGCCACGCTCGACCTCGACCAGCCCGGCACTAACTTGAAGCCGCTGTTCGACCTGCTGCTCTCGCGCATCCCTGCGCCGGTCTACACGCCGGGGCATTCGCTGCAGGCACTCGTTACCAACCTCGACGCCACACCGTTCCTCGGACGCATCGCGCTTTGCCGCGTGGTCGAGGGCACGATTCGCAAGGGCCAGATGGTGGCCTGGTGCCGCCGTGACGGCAGCATCCAGCAGGTGCGTGTCAGTGAGCTGTTGATCACCGAGGCGCTCGAGCGCATCGAGGCCACCGAGGCCAGCGCCGGCGACATCATCGCCGTGGCCGGCATCGCCGAGGTGACCATCGGTGAGACGCTCGCCGATGGTGATGACCCACACCCGTTGCCAGTGATTACCGTCGACGAGCCGAGCCTGTCGATGACGGTTGGTACGAACACCTCGCCACTGGCGGGACGTGAAGGTACGCAGCTGACGGGGCGACTGCTCAAGAACCGCCTCGATGCGGAGCTCATCGGCAACGTCTCGCTGCGCGTCGAGGACTCGGACCGCCCGGACACCTGGGTGGTGCAGGGCCGCGGCGAGCTGCAGCTGGCGATTCTCGTGGAGCAGCTGCGGCGCGAAGGCTTCGAGCTGACGGTTGGACGCCCCGAGGTCGTGACACGACGTATCGACGGCAAGGTGCACGAGCCGGTCGAGGCGCTCTCCGTCGACGTGCCCGAGGAGTACCTTGGCGTGGTGATCGCGCTGCTGTCCGTGCGCAAGGGCAGCCAACTGCGCACCGTGAACCATGGCACCGGGCGTGTGCGCACCGACTACGTGGTGCCGTCGCGCGGCCTGATCGGGTTCCACACCGAGTTCATGACAGAGACGCGCGGCACGGGCATCGCGCACCATGTGTTCGCGGGTTACGAGCCGTGGCACGGCGAGCTGCGGTCGCGGCAGACCGGCAGCCTCGTAGCTGATCGCCGCGGCCCGACGACTGCATATGCGTTGCTGAACCTGCAGGACCGCGGCCAGCTCTTTATCGGCGCCGGCGTCGAGGTCTACGAAGGCATGATCATCGGGGAGAACCCGCGGTCTGAAGACATCGACGTCAATGTGACGCGCGAGAAGAAGCAGACCAACATGCGCTCGGCGAACTCCGACGCGACGGAGAAGCTCGTGCCCGCGCGAACGCTGTCGTTGGAGCAGTCGCTCGAGATGGTGCGCGAGGATGAGTGTGTCGAGGTGACACCGCACTCGGTGCGGATGCGCAAGACGATTCTCGACCAGCACGGGCGCTCACGTGCTCGGGGCAAGGAAGTCAGCCGAGGCTAAAGCCTCCCTGCTGTAGCAATGAACACAGCCGGGGCATTGCCCCGGCTGTGTTGTGTCGTACTCGACGGGTTGAGTGCTAGCTGACCTCGGCCGCCAGTGCCTCGGCAGCAGGCGCTTCGTGGAACGAGCGGCGCAGTGTGATCTCGCGGAGCATGAACGTGATCACGAGGATGATTGCGGCCGCACCGGTTGTGCCCTTGAAGATGTTGCCGATGCCATGCGCCACGCCCTCGCGCTGCGCGAGGATCGTCTGGTCGAGCAGCTGTTGGCCGTTCGGTTCGGCGAGGATCGATTCCTTCACTGGCTCGAAGCGCTTCGCATCGAGGCTGACGGTGGGGTCGGCCTGGAACGCAGCGTAGGCCGCGGGCGGCAGCTGCTGACCGAACGACGCGCTCGCGCGCGTGAAGCCGGATGTGTACGAGGTCGTGAAGACGAGCCCGAGGATCGCGAGGCCCATGACCTGCGCGATCTGCAGGAAGAACTGGCGCGCGCTCGCGGCCACGCCCTGCTGGGACTGTGATACGGCGCCCTGGATGATGACCTGCGTCACAGGCATCACGAGGCCGGCGGACAGCCCCATCAACGACAGGACGATCACGATGTGCCAGTTCGAAGTCGTCGCGCTGAGCTGGGTCAGCAGGAAGGCCCAGACCAGCAGTCCCGCGGAGCCGACGATCATCTGGTACTTGTAGCGGCCCGTCCTCGAGATCAACTGTCCGGTGATGAGACCGCTGATGAACACGCCGATGCCTTGCGGCGTGATCAGGATGCCGGACATGCGTGCCGACTCACCCAGTGCGATCTGCACGTAGGTCGGTAGGAACTGGCCCGAGGAGAACACCATCGAGGCGAAGCAGAGCGAGATGAGGATCGCCTGCACGAACGGCACGTTCCTGAACAGCTCCAGCGGGATGATCGCCTGCGGGTGGCGGCGCTCCTGGAAGATGAACAGCACGGTGAAGAGCACCGCGACGGCGAAGAGGCCGATCGTCTCGGGGGCGACCCAGCCAAAGTTCTCCTGGCCCCACACGATGGCGAGGAGCAGCGCGGTGGTCCCGATCGCAAGCAGGCCCGAGCCCAGGAAGTCGATATTGGCGACTTTGCCGCCGATGCCGCCGCCTGCGGGCAGCCTCAGCCCGATGAACAGGGCCGCGAGCACGCCGACCGGCAGGTTGAGGTAGAAGCACCAGCGCCAGCCGGGGCCGTCGGTGAGGAAGCCGCCGAAGGTCGGACCGATCAGTCCGGCGAAGGTGAACATGCCGATGAAGAGCGGGAAGTACTTCGCGCGCTCGACGGGGGTGAAGAGGTCGCCGAGGGTGGCGAAGACGCAGGCGACGATGATGCCGCCACCAAAGCCCTGCACACCTCGAGCTGCGATCAGCAGGGGCATCGTCGGTGCCAGGCCACAGGCAGCCGAGGCAACTACGAAGAGCACGATGCCGGGGATGAGGAACGGCTTGCGGCCGAACATGTCGGTGAGCTTCCCGATTGGCGGGATGATCACCGTCGAGGTGAGCACGTAGAGCGTGAAGACCCACGGCAGCAGCTTGAAGCCGCCGAGGTCGGCGACGATGTGCGGCACGGCTGTGGCGACGATCGACTGGTCGAGGGCGACCAAGAACATCGTGAGCATCAGCACGTACATGAGCGCCAGCTTCTGGCGCAACGACATGGTCGCGCCCAGCGGGACGCGGATATCGGGCGTCGCGGACATCTCTAACCTCAGTTCTTGTGAAGTCAATATGTTAGCAGCGCCACACGATGTGCGCTGCCGCTCGGGACGCATCGTGCGCGCGCCGCGAGGCGCCCGAAGCACACAAAACCGTCACACGGCTGACTGTCGTACCGACCTCGAATAGGGATACCGGACTGGTGCCGGATCTGAATGTCTGGGGGGTGTGATGCGAGTGCTGATTCAAGCGGCGGCTGTGGCTGGGCTGAGTGGAGCGTTGCTGCTCGCCGCATGCGGTGGTGGCTCGACTGCCTCGAAGACCGAGGCGACGCCTGCGGCTACGAGTGCGGCAACGAAGGCTGCGACGGCAGCGGCCTCGGCGACGGCTGCTGCGTCTCCGGCTGGGGCGTCGAAGCGCACGCTGGGCGCGACCACGTTCAACGACCGTGGCACCGCGAACGGCACGGGCAAGACCGAGGTCGCTGTCTCGACAGAGAACTTCGCGTTCGCGCCCTCGTTCATCCAGGGCACACCGGGCTCGAAGGTCACGCTGGTCGTGAAGAACGACAGCGCGACCGGCCACAACGTGAGTCTCAGCGGGCAGTCGATCGATAAGAATGTCGCCGCCGGCGCCACGGAACGCATCGAGGTCTCGATTCCCGCGACGGGGGCGCTGCTGTTCTTCTGCAAGTTCCACGCGGGTAGCGGCATGAACGGCGAGCTGCTCTCGGGCGCCATCGAGCCGCAGCCAATCGCTACGAGCGCTGGCGGTGGTGCCGGCGCGGCACCGACGGCCGCGAGCGGCAGCAGCGAGTACGGCTACTAGCCGTGCCCCACGTCACCACCCTGTGACGTAACGAAAATTGAGATTGCCGTCGGGCCTACCGTCGATCCGTGAATCGATTGCAGGCCCGACGTGTCGTGGTCGCCTCGAACCGCGTGCCACCTCGGCCAGTCCCCCGATGGC
This sequence comes from Chloroflexota bacterium, assembly GCA_037133575.1. Lineage (GTDB taxonomy): Bacteria > Chloroflexota > Dehalococcoidia > UBA2979 > UBA2979 > RH-chloro-G1. The sequence continues at coordinate 2,732 of JBAXNX010000001.1, read as the reverse complement.
CCGCGGTCCGTCGGGGGACTGGTCAGTGCGCTTCGTCCTGCGCTCGAGGCGCGCGGCGGCGTGTGGTTCGGCTGGAGCGGGCGCGCCGGCGACCCTGAGCAGCCCCTCCAGCGCTGGACCGAGTCGGACGTCGAGTACGCCACGCTCGACCTTCCGGACGGGGACATCGAGCACTACTACGAGGGCTTCTGCAATCGCGTGCTGTGGCCCCTGCTCCACGGCATGCCGGACCGTGCGCACCTCGATCCCACCGAATACGAGGTGTGGCGTGGCGTGAACCGGCGCTTTGCGGGGCGGCTGTGCGAGCTGCTGCAGCCGGATGACCTCGTGTGGATCCACGACTACCAGCTGATCCCACTCGATGAGGAGCTGCGCGCCTGCGGCTGGCGGGGCGCACTCGGCTACTTCCACCACATCCCGATTCCTGATGCAGTTGGCTGGTCGCTGCTCCCGCACGTCGAGGCGATCACGACGGCCTTCCGCGCGTACGACCTCGTTGCATTGCAGACGGATCGCGACCGCATGCGCCTCGCCTCCTACGTGGGTGAGCCCGAGTCACGCTTCGCGACACTGCCGATCGGCATCGATCCCGACGAGGTACGTGCGAGTGCCGCAGAGTGCTCGGACGACCCGTTCGCGGCGATCCGGCAGGGGCGCCAGGTCGTGTTCGGCCTCGACCGTCTCGACTACACGAAGGACGTGCCGGGGCGCTTCAACGCCTTCGCGTCGCTGCTCGAGGCGGAACCGACACTCGCGCAGGCCGCGATGCTCGTGCAGTGGTCGGCGCCGTCGCGCGAGAGCATCCCGGAGTACCAGGACGAACGCCGGCTGGTGGACGAGGCCGCCGAGCGTGCTCGACACGCCGCGCCGGACGCCGTCGACCTGCGTATCGAGGTGCTGTCGGCCGCTACGGTGGCAGCTGCGCTCCGGGATGCGGACGTCTGTCTCGTGACCTCGATCGCGGATGGGATGAACCTCGTCGCCAAGGAGTACGTCGCGGTGCAGGCGCCAACCATGCCGGGCGTGCTCGTACTGACGGACGGGTGCGGGGCTGCCGAGGAGCTGACGGAGGCGCTGATCGTGCCGAGCGGCGATGCTCTCGCGCTCGGGAAGGCGATTCGGATGGCGCTCGCGATGCCGTTGCCTGAGCGGGTTGAGCGCTGGCAGGCGCTCCTAGCGACGGTGGAGGCAAACACCGCCTCGGTCTGGTCGCAGCGATTCCTTACGCTGCTGGCGGAGCGGACCACCCGAACATAACAAGCGCTTTAGCAAGACTGTACGTTCAGGTCGGTGTGACGTATTGTCTTACCAACATGCGTAATCTTCTTCGACTCCTCCCATACATGAAGCGCTATCGCGGGGCGGTCACGCTCGCGTGGCTTTCGGTGTTCGTCTCTGGAGCACTGGTGCAGGTGAGCCCGCAGCTCGTGCGCTACGCGCTCGAGTACGGACTGAAGCCGACGTACGAGGTGCTTGCGGACGGATCGCGAGGCAAGTTCGCGGGCCTCGATGGCAACGAGTCGTTGCTGATCTACGCCTCACTCGCGGTGGTCGTGGCCGCGCTGGGTCGTGGTCTGACGCAGTTCGGTCAGACGTACCTCGGCGAGTCGCTGGGCCAGAAGATCTCGTACGACATCCGCAACGATGTGTATGACCACATCCAGCGCATGAGCTACGCGTACCACGACCAGGTCGAGAACGGCCAGATCATGTCGCGGACGACGCAGGACGTGGAGAACATCCGCATGTTCTTCGCGCAGGCGGTGTTCCGCATCGTCTACATCGCGGTGCTGATCGTGGTCAGCCTGATCTTCATGTTCCAGATCAACCCGCTGCTCGCGCTGGTGAGCATGTCGACGATGCCGATCGTCGTGTGGCGCTCCGTCGTGTTCCAGACGCGAGTGCGCCCGCTCTGGACGGCGATCCAGCAGAGCCTTGCGGTCGTCACGCAGACCGCCGACGAGGCGCTCTCGGGCATCCGCGTCGTGAAGGCGTTCAGCCGCGAGGACTTCGAGAGCGAAAAGTTTGGCAAGGTCGTCCAGGCACAGGCTGACCTGAACCTGCAGCAGGCGCGGCAGATGGCAAAGAACCAACCACTGTTGCAAGGCCTGGGCATGGCGCAGATTGGCCTCACCACCGGTGTCGGCGCACTGTTGATCGCCCGAGGCCAGATCACCGCGCCGGAGCTGCTCGCATTCGCACTGTGGCTCAACACGCTGCAGCTGCCGCTGCGCACCATTGGCATGCTCGTGAACGCGACGGCTCGTTGCGTATCGAGCGCCGAGCGCGTGTTCGAGATGATCGACGCGGAGTCCGAGGTGAGGGACGCGCCGAACGCGCATGAACTGGAGAACGCCCAGGGCCACGTGGTGTTCGACCACGTCTCCTTCGCGTACGGGACCGCTGCGCCGGTGCTCTCAGACATCAGCATCGACGCGCAGCCCGGTCAGGTCATTGCATTCCTCGGCCCTGCTGGCAGTGGCAAGTCCACGATTGTGAACATGCTGCCGCGGTTCTACGACGTCACCGAGGGCTCGATCACCATTGACGGTCAGGACCTCCGCGAGGTCACGGTGGAGTCACTACGCAAGTCGATCGGCATCGTGCAGCAGGACGTGTTCCTGTTCATCGGCACGATTCGCGACAACATCGCCTACGGACGCCCGGACGCCACCCAGGAAGAGGTCGAGCGAGCCGCGAAGGCGGCGCGCATCCACGACTTCATCATGAGT